>JBPCTX010000367.1:0-27105 GCA_051011455.1 Acidimicrobiia bacterium
CCTGTGGGCCGCTTGGATTAATGGGTATCCGTCGGTCGTTGGTCTCGTACACTCTGTCTTCGTGGGGCCCGTAGCTCAGTTGGTTAGAGCAGCGGACTCATAATCCGTCGGTCGTAGGTTCAAGTCCTACCGGGCCCACTGCGAAAGAGGTTTTTGATCTCGCAGTGAGACTCGGGAACTAAATCGGGGCTTACGGCGGTTATCTCGTCACGTGACCAAGACATCGACTCCTCCTGACACCGGCCCTGCCCCCAACTCGTTCGTACGCGAGCTGATCAGGCGGATCACACGCCTCGAGCTCATCGCCGGCGCGGTGATCGCGTTGGTCATGGTGTCGCTGGTCCTCATCGAGCCGGAGATCCTCGAAGCCCCGTTTGAGAACGCGCAGACCCTGCTGTTCACCTTGGGCGGAACTGCCCTTGCGGCGGTCGCCCTGGTCGTCATGCTGTGGTTCCGTGTGCCGGCGGCAGTGAGGCTGATTGTGCTGTTGGTTCCGTTCGTGATCGTCAACTGGTGGCTGATCTCGCCGTACTTCATCGATGACACCGTCGATGAAGGTTTCTCGACCTCGATCTCCCAACAGCTCGACGATGCCGACGAAACTCCCGTGGCCACCACCACCCCTGAGGTTGAAGACGGCCCCACGACCGACCCAGGTGAATCGGCGACCGACACACCTCCTCCCACCGCGCCGGCCTCGGACACAGAGGATCCGCCGCCTGCACCCAGCGGGCCCGTGCTGCTCGGGGCCGGTCAGTTTGTTGGTCTCGCCGGCCATTCGGGCACGGGTGATGCCGGCCTCTTCCAGGACTCGGATGGATCGCTGGTGCTCCGATTCGAGAACTTCGATATCCAGAACGGTCCCGACCTCGAGGTGTACCTCGTGCCGGGCGCCGACCAGACTTCGCCACCGGAGGGCTCGATACATCTCGGCCCACTCAAGGGCAACGTCGGCGACCAGAACTACGAACTGCCTCCTGGCACCGAGCTCGCTCCGGGCGAGTACACGGCGCTCGTGTGGTGCGAAGCTTTCAGCGTCGAGTTCGTCGGTGCCACAATCGCCATCTGAGTCCGTCAGTGGGATTCGACCGAAGGGATCGTGCAAGCAAGTGTCCCGGGATGCCCCAGATATCAACTCACCACGAGTGACAGAGCGGATAGAAGCAACTGCTTTCAAGTTGCTCGAACAGCATCCTGAGGGAATGCGATGGGCGGACCTGAATAAAAGGATCGAAGAGTCGGATCCCGGCTTTCATCCGAAGACGGTCAACGGCTGTGTGTGGAAGCTCGTCGAGAGATACCCCGACAGGGTCCACAAGCCATCGAGGGGTCTATTCCGCTTATTGCGGCCGGAGTCTGCGCCAGAAGCCTGACTGCGAATAGGTATTTCTCAGCTGCCCGCCAAAAACCAACCACCGGCTTCATTGAGGAGTAGTCGGGTCTGGACACGGTGACCCTCGGCCTCGTCCGCAGGCCTCCGACTTCAGACGGGACTATGGGCTCGGGTATCGGTAGATGCTCTGAGGATCGTCGGGGAACCCTTCGCAGCCGAGGGCAGCGTCGACAACTTCGCTGAGTTCGGTTGGTACCCATGGAACGTCCTTGAACGCCCCTCGCGCCTCGGTGTCGTCTAGTTGAGTCTGAAGGTCGTTGCACAGCTGCTTACCCGCCGCAATCGACGCCCGGTAGGCGGCTACCTCGGGGCTGTCAGAGAAGGACGCCCAACCCTCGTCTGTGTCCGGGGTCTCCCCGACACGCCTCACGAGCGTGGTCTCGATGTTGATTAGCTCGGCGTGCCAGCTCCAGAGGCGGGTGTGCAGGTCGGCCACCTGTTCGGGAGGGTCCATCGCGTCGGCTGCTTGCTGGAGCGGAATCCGGACCTCCTCCAGAATTCGTGTGAGCCCGTCCTTGACTTCCTGGGGTGATGACTCCTCGGTGAGTACTCCTTCTGCCTGGAGTTGCGACACTCGTTCGTCGGCCTGCACAACAGCGTCGTTGGTCAACTCCACATACTCGGCGAGTGAGACATCTTGGCTTCCGCATGCAGCGACAGAGATCGCCAGGCACAACCCCAGGAGGGCGAATCGAACACACCCTCTTGTTTGATGCGGCTCGACGACTCGCCTAGGCACGGGAGTCAGGTCCCAGCATCCGTGATGCGAAGGCTCCCCACAGCCTGGCCACCCCATTCATGACGTGAGTGAGAGCGAGTGCGATGAGCAGACCGATGACGGCCACGACCAGCCTCTCCCAGATCGAATCGACTACCCAAACATCGACCATCCACTCCTCAGTCGTGAACCACCACGACCTCTCATGGAAGATCGGAGTCACGACCCCTGCGGCGAAGACGGCCGCTGTAGCGGCAACGAGTGTCAGCCCGGCGATGCCAAGCGGGAACACCGCGAGCAAGTAGCCGACACGTCTCCAGGTCACCGAGCTGGACATCAGGGCTTTGGCTCGCGCCCACGCCCCCTCCTGTGCTGCAATGAGGGGTGCAGGCGGGGTCTTCAGGCCCAGCAGCGAGTTGGTCAGGTTGCGCTCAAATGCTCCCAGGCCGTGGGCAGCCGCGAGCACCCCGATGATTATCGGGATTCCGAGGAGGGTGATGAGCAACCCGATTCCCAAAGACAAGCCGGTGACGAGAAACACGAAGTAGAAGACTCCGAGAGGAAACGCCAGCAGCAAATAGGTGACGTTGCGCCACGTCCGGCTTTCGGCGATAACAGAGAAGAAGTTCATCGCCTGCCCCCTCCGAGATAGGTGCGCTTCACCGCCGGCTGGAGGCTGGACCCGAAGTGAGACTCTGCAGAGCCTCGCCTCGGGGTGCCCCCGGGCTGCACGCTTCGGGTGGTCGCATGCTCCACAGCGGCCCGGACGGGGCGCAGCGGAGCTCCGCTATCAGTCATGATTCCTCCTCGACGATTTCGACGCTTCTGATCGGGATGCGCAGGTCGTACAGCCTGTTGATCAGACCGGTGAGATGTGCCTGGTCGACGTACTCGCCGACCAGGACCGAACCATCCCGTCCGGGTTCGATGGCGGAGCCCAACGCCTCCGCAACGTGGTCGCTGATGGCGCCGATCACACACATTCGATATTGCCCGACTGTGCCTTTGCTTTCCATGGCGACAAGCATCGGGCCTGCCTGGGTGAGTTGTCATCACCCGGGAGGGCCGTTCACCTGGGTGATTCGGGTGGCCCCGCTACCATCCAGGTCACGATTGAAGCTGACCTGACCATCCTGCCTGGGAAGATCTCCGTCCCTCGTTCACGGTCCTCGATGATTCGTCGCTCGTCCCTCGTCGACAGGATCGTGTCGGATCCTCCTGCGCTCACGCTGTTTGTGGCGCCTCCCGGGTACGGGAAGAGCGAACTGCTCGCCCAGGTCGTCGAAGCGGTCGACGGGGGCGTTGCGTGGCTGACGCTGGACCCGTATGACGACGATCCGACCCGGTTCTGGACCTACCTGCTGGCGGCGCTCGAACCGATCGTCGACGGCTCCCTCGAGGATCTCCGACTTCGGCTCCGCGGGCCCCAGCTCCCGCTGCCCACGAGTGTCGTGGAGCCACTTGTGGTCCGTCTCGGCGACACTCCGGTGACGATTGTCATCGACGACTATCAGTTGATCGGGACGGAGACGATCCACGAATCACTCCAGCATCTGGTCCGACACCTCCCGAGCAGCGCCCACCTCGTGTTGTCCAGCCGCACCCAGCCCCCATTTACGCTTGGCCGGGCTCGCCTCCGCAGCGAGATTGCTGAGGTCCGGGCTCACGACCTCGCCCTCGACTCCGACGACACGAAGCGTCTGCTGGAAACCACCGCGGACGCCCTGTTACCGGACTCGGCGGTGACCGCCATCCACGAGCGCACCGAAGGGTGGGCCGCGGGTGTCTATCTTGCCGGTCTCTCGTTGCGCCAGGTTGACGACATCGACGCCTTCGTCGCCGACTTCGCCGGCGATGATCGCAATGTGGCCGAGTATCTCGCCACCGAGGTGGTCGGCGGCCTCGATGAGGACACACGTGTCTTCCTCCGTGAGGCGGCGGTTCTCGACGAACTCAGGGGCCCGTTGTGTGACGACGTCCTGGAGCGGTCGGGTTCGAGGGCGAAGCTGAGTGAACTCGCCTCGGCCAATATGTTGCTGATACCTGTCGACCGGCGTAATGAGTCCTTTCGGTTCCATCACATCTTCCGTGACTGGCTTCGCCTGGATCTGGATATCGCAATGCCGGGACGGGCCGAGGCTCTCCACCGGCGAGCCATGGCGTGGTACTCGTCGCGCGACTCCCGCCTCGCAGGCCATCACGCTGTCCAGACGGGTGATCCGGAGCTTGCGGTCGACGCCATGGTGCGATGGGGCACGGATCTGATCGACCACGGGGAGTTGGTCACCGTACGGCGCTGGGCTGAGGCGGTGCCGGAAGGCCACTTCGAAGGCGATCCGTCGATGGCCGTGATGGTGGCGTGGATGTCCATCGGCGCAGGGAGAGTCGACGAGATCGAACCCTGGCTGGAATTGGCCGAACGAGCAGATGCCGCCGGGGAGCAGTGGCAAAGCGACATGAGCCTGGGTGATGTCCTGTGCCTCCGGGCCTACCGGTCGATGCTCGCGGGCGACATTGAAGCAGCGGCCCGACAGGCCGACCGGGCGCTGGAACTGGTCAAGTGGTTGCGCGGGCGCGTGGCGGCCAATCTGCATCGAGGTGTGGCGGCCTACTGGCTGGGTGACGAGAGGGCCGCCACCTGGCTCACCGAGTCGGCGCGGGACGCCGAGGCCCATCCGGAGCCATACGCTTTGATTCAGGCAACGGCCTACCTCGGGTTGATTGCGTTGGATGAGCGACGTACCGACGACGCCGCCCTACTTGTCGCAGCGACGCAAGGGACCATCGACGACTACGGGTTGCAGGAGTTCGGCCAGACCGCCGTATCCCACTACGCGGCAGCCTGCCTGGCGCTCGATGCGGGGGCGCTCGACGATGCGACAGTCTCATACGGTCGTGCACTCGAGCTTGCCGAGCGTATCCGTTCCCGACCGCTCGTACTGGCGGCTGTGCTCGGCCAGTGCGAGGTTGCACAGGTTCTTGGGAACCGCGATGTGGCCGGAGTGCTGCTAGGTCGTGCCATCGATGAACTGGCCGAGCTGCCGTCGCCCGGCTCCCTCGCCGAGCGGGTAGCGGTCGTCGAGCGCAGACATCGAGGCGGGGGTCAGCCGGCACCCAGGGCACCGTTCCTGCCCGAGATCGTCGAAGAGTTGACCGATCGGGAGCTGGCCGTGCTCCGATTGCTCCCCAGCCGACTCACCCAGCGGGAGATCGGCGATGCGCTCTTCATCTCCATGAACACTGTGAAGACCCACACCCGGAACATCTTCCGCAAGCTGTCGGCGGGTTCGCGCGATGAGGCAGTTGAGATCGCCCGGTCCGTCGGTCTCCTCTAGCGGTAGAGACTCACAACCCGGGGTTGGTCACAGGCGGCGCTGCATCGGCTCGGTGGTCCGAGAGGGCCCTGCGCCCGATTGGCGGAACGCATGCGAGTTGGCTCGCGAGACGATTGAAGGGAGAATCCGGTCATGTCTACTGTGAAACATGATCTGCATCGCTACCTGCGGGCGGGGCGGGAGGCGGTGCTGTGGAAGTTGGACGGTCTCTCCGAGTATGACGTCCGCCGCCCGCTGGTACCGACAGGGACGAACCTCCTGGGCCTTGTCAAGCACCTGGCTTCTGTCGAACTCGGATACTTCGGGGATTGCTTCGGGCGACCGCACGGTGAGGCTCTGCCCTGGTGGGGCGGTGACTCCGAGACGAATGCGGACATGTGGGCCACAGCTGACGAATCTCGTGATGAGTTGGTGGGGCTCTATGAGCGTGCGGCCAAGCATGCCGACGCCACCATCGATGAACTCGAGCTCGATTCACCCGGTGGTGTCCCGTGGTGGGGGCCCCAGGGTGATGTGACCCTCCATCGGCTGCTGATTCATGTGGCAACCGAGACCCACCGCCACGCCGGACATGCCGACATCGTCCGGGAGTTGATCGATGGTTCAGCCGGTCTGCTACCGGGTCGCGAGAACCTCCCTGAGGAAGATCAGGCCTGGTGGGCGGCGTACCGGGACAAGATTGAAAGAGCGGCCCAGCACTTCACTTGATCGCTCAGGCGCCTTCGCCCTCCGAGTGCTTCTCAACTCCTGTCCGGCGGGTCTGAGCCTGCTTGGCAACTGAGGAGTACAGGGCTGCACTCCTGCTGGCGAACAACCTGGGGGGGTCAAGGTCGCTCCGAGGGGCCGCCGGCCAACGACCAGATCAGGTAGTCCCCTCGCTCATGCTCCCGCCCGGTTGGGTGAAGTGGCTTCCCTGGCTGGAGTATGTGGCGGGGAGATGCATGAACTTTGAGTAAGTCCTGATGGTCCACGAGACCGGACCGCGGAAGAAGTAGGCCTCGGGAGCGGCGATCTTGTCGATGTCCTTCTTGTATTTGTCGGCGGTGCCCTTGGTGAGATGGAACTTGAGCTCGTCGGTGGTCTCGAAGGTTTCGTGGATGATCAATGCGTCTTCCCCGCTCACCTGATACGCCTCGAACCGGAGGAGGCCTTCCTCCATCGAGTAGGCGTCGGTGCCCACTCGCTGCCACCAGTACTTGAGCTCCTCGAGATGGGAGGTCTCGCCGGGGAGGCATGTCCACTTGGCCGTGACCTGGATCGCGGTGTCGGGATCGGGGCGTTGGTAGTCCTGCTTCACGTACCCGAACAGATGAGTCCCAAAGGCTGCGGTGACATTCTTGGCCAGCACCGCCTCACTGGCGGAAGGCGGGATATTGACCCCGCGGATCAGGTGTAGTTCAGGCCTGGCTACTTCCCCGAGCGCGGCCATGTGGGCGGTGGCGGTCGTAGAGAAGTAGTGGACGAGGGCGTCGGCGTCTCTGAAGATGTGATGGACGAGGACGGCGTCCTCGCCGACGGCGTGGTTGATCTCGGTTGAGAGCACGCCCGAGTCGGCCCGGGCGCCGGCGTGGATGTCTTCCCACTCCTGCAGCATCGCCGTTGACTCAGCCGATCTCCTGAACCGGCCCCCCGGCTTGGTCGGTACCCACTTGCCGGTGATGCTGATTTCATCACCAATCCGGGATGGCTCGGCGAGGTGGGGCGCCAGTGGCTCTTGATACTCGTTCATGGCTGCTCTCCTGGTTCGTCGAACTGTCGAAGGGGTCAATCCTGCGGCCGTCCTCCCCGGCTCGATCGTCTGTGACCGCTGGTCGGCACAAGACTATTGCGCCGCTCAAACTGCCAGCAGCTGCTCCAGCTCGGCGAGGGTTGGACCAGAGCGTGCGCCAGGCTTGGAGATCGTGAGTGCCGCAGCCGCGTTGCCCCAACGAAGGCTGGTGGCAACATCGGACTGGCGGAGTCGGGCGGCAATGAAGCCGGCGTTGAAGGCGTCGCCAGCGCCGACCGTGTCGACAACCGCAACCGGGAAGCCGGGCGCGCTGGCCACACCCTCCTCCGAGCAGGCCAGCGCTCCATCTTCACCGAGTCGTGCGATCACCAGGCGGCCGCCTCTCGCCAGGGACGTCGCCGCCTCGACCGGATCGTCGGACCCGGCCAGAGCCTGGATCTCATCGCTGGCCGCGCCCAGGATGACGTCCGAGTGCTCGACCGCCGCGTCGACGGCCTCACGGAAGTCCTCGGTCCAGCCCCAGTACTCCAGGCGCAAGTTGAGGTCAAAGGAGACCCCGACCCCGTCTGTCTGAGCCTGCTCCATCACGGCCAGCACCGCCTGCCGGGAAGGCACGGTCCGCAGGCAGATCCCCGACACGTGCAGCCACTGGGCCCCGGTGATTGCCTCGACGGCTGTCTCTGCCTCGAGGGCACCATGGGCGCCTCCCGAGGGGGGCCACGTGTAGATGAGTCGTTCCCCGTTTGGCTGGGTCACGGTGATGACGGTCACGGTTGGTGAATCGGGAGCAGTTGCCACCGAAGTGGTGTCGACGCCGTCTGCCATCAGGCTGTCGACGGCAAACCGGCCGAAGCTGTCGTCGCCAACCGTGCCGACAAACCGGGACTCGATCCCGAGACGGGCCAGGCCAGCCGCGGTGTTGGCAGCCGACCCTCCCCCCAGCAGCCGAGGCGCCGGGTTGGCGTGAAGCTTGGGCGCGTCCGCCGCCGGTAGGCGGATCTCCAGATCGACGTTGGCGTCGCCGACCACCAGCACGCTCACGATTGGGTCTCACTCCGGGCGGCTGCCACGAATCGACTCACCAGCTCCGGGTCCTTGCGAAAACCGCCCTGGTCGAGGGCTCGGTTGGTGTGGGTCAGCGAGTCGACACCCCAGGGATTCACGATGGTGATGGCTTCTGCCACGTTCTCCGGTGATAGCCCGCCGGCCAGCACAACAGGCGTCGACACCGCCTCGACGATTTCGGCGCTCAGCGTCCAGTCGTGGACTGCGCCGGAGGCCCCCACCCCGGGGATTCCGGGATCCACCGAGTCGAGTAGCAGGAAGTCGACCACGTCTTCATACGAGCGGGCCACATCGATTGCCTCAGGGCCGGTCACGGCTATGGCCTGCATGATGCCCACGCCGGGCAGGTCGCGGCGCAAGTTGGCGACCGCGGAAGGGCCGACTGCGCCGGGAGGTCCACACAGGTGGAGGATGTCCGGTGTCACCGCCCTCACCATCTCCGTGATGCCGTCGGGGTCGCTGTCAACACTGAGCGCGACGGAGGTCGCCACGCCCACCACCCGGCGGCAGATATCGGCCGCGAGTGAATACTCGATTTCGCCCGGGAGGCCGAGGTTGGATGGCGTTACGCCAACATGATCGACCCCGAGGGAGCCAATCGCCACTGCCTCGGCCGCCGATTGCATCGTGTAGATCTGGACCTTGACATCGCCCGTCATGCGCTCCGGACGCTACCGCGACTGCGCCTCGCCCCACCGCTCGTTCCCGCAGTTTTGGGCTTGGGCGGGCCAGGGGGCAATCTTGGCGGGTGAAGGGCATGTGGAGATTGGAGATGTGATGGTTGACGAGTGGTCCAAACCGGTGACCGTTGAGGAGATGTACGGCGACTGGGATTACGAGGCCGCGGTTGAAGTCCTCGAACAGTCACTTTCTCCACGACCGTCGTCTTCCATTGTCGACGTCGTCGGCTCCCTGGGGGCAGGTGAGGGCGATGTTGTTCTCGATATCGGCGGGAGGGAGGGCCAGCACGGCCTGGCAATGGCCGAGCGGTTTGGCTGCCGGGTGGTCTCGGTCGATCCGGTCGTAGAGAACATCGAGCGGGGGAGGCAGATCGTGGCCGACCACGAGTTCGGCAACCTGGTTGACGTTCGGCTCGGGTCCATCGAGCAGATCCCCGCCGACGACGGCGCCTTCCAGATGATCTTCTCGCGCGACATGATGGGACACATCGAGGATCTCGAACTCGCCCTGGTGGAATGCAAGCGGGTGTTGTCAGAAGCAGGATGCATGGTTGTCCACCAGGTGTTCGCAACACCGTTGCTGGAGCCGGACGAGGCTGCGAGGTTGTGCGCCGACACGGCGACTGTGCCGGAGCGGATGTCGGCTGCAACCTTCGAGGCGACTGTTGCCTCCGTCGGGTTCGAAGTTGAACGCCTCGAAGTGATCGGCTCGGAATGGGTGGAAGCGTCGCAGGAGGCTGGCACTGTTCCCAACTACCTGTTGCAGATATCCAGGCTGCGGCGAGCCAAGCACGACCTCGTGGAGGAGCTGGGAGAGGCGCCGTACCGCGTCATGTACGGCAACGCTCTCTGGAGCATCTATCAAGCGCTTGGCAAGCTGGAGAGCCGGGTCTACGTGCTCCGGAGCCTGGCTAGCGGAAGCTGATCGAATCGATTGAGATGGTGGCCCCGGCAACGGCGCCGGGGTCGAGTCGCACGAGCGCGACCATGCCCGCCCAGCCAGATGATGACGACATGTCGATCTCGTAGGTGTGCATCTCTCCGTCGCTTGTGATGTTGAAGACCACCGACTTCGCCTCGTCGAAGAGTTGGTCCTCCTCGGTGATGAAGAACACCTGTCCCGGAGTTGTGGGCCCCGCTGCTTCCAAGCTCATGGTTATGACCATGGTTTGGTAGGCGCCGCCGGGGAATCTGACTGCCGGTCCGTGCAGATAAGGATCGTCGCCGGTGGAGGTCATCGTCAGGGTTCCCCCCGCGCTCTTTATCCCGTCGACCTGGTTGGTTGGATCCCAGCCCTCGACGTCGCCGTCGGCATCGAAGGTCCAATCGGGCGGTTCGAGCTCGAACGTCTCCACCGCGATCGGATAGCGGACCAGATCCCTATCGAGGCTGCCCCCGCCGGCGTTGAGGCGGGCGATATACACGTAGGCCTCGCCGTCGCTGGTGGCGAAGTTCAGAGACGGGCTGTCCGGGTCGATGATGGCCGGGTAGGCGTAGCGCAGGTCGGTGTCGGGATCAGCGACGGTGGGCGACATCGGCAACTCCAGGAGCGACTGCCGCGCCGTCCAGTTGATTAGATCCTCCGAGAGCGAGTAGTAGATGCCCCACGGCGCATCGGGGTCGGTCTGATGTCGGCTCATGCCCATCGCCACATATCGCTCCAGCACCTCGTCGTAGACGATGGTCTCGGTCAGCGACGCCGATAGTTGCGGGTCGGCGATCGGGGCGCACGTCTCAGCTGTGTCGTCGTCGGACCGATAGGGATCCCGGAAGATCCCGTTGAAACCGTCTCCGTCCCAGTACCGCCATGAGGTCGGCTCGGAGAGGTCATCGGTTCGCATCAGGCAGGCCCATTGCGGCGGCTCCTGGCCCGGGCCGGCGGGATAGGCGCTGACGTTCGCCATCAAGTAGTAGAAACCGTCGCCCCGGTCGATGAGGTTGCTGGTCTGCCAGACGCCCGAGGGGACCCCGTCGGCCTGGTAGGTGTATGGCATCGTCGCCATCAGGTGGTCGGGTGGGGGAGCGATGTCGTCGAAGGTGGCTCCACCATCGGTAGAGATGGACATCGTCAGGGTCACGTCGATGCAAGACAGGTGGTCTCCGGAAGGGCACAGCCCGGTGCGGCTGAACACGAACCCCCGGTACTCGTTGTGCACCACGGCATATACGGTCTCGCCGTCCTCTGTGAATGGGGCCGCCAGCCACTCTGCTTCATCGAACTGGGAAGGATCGGAGTCGAAGGCCGACGTCATAACCGGTGCCGAGCAGTCGGTGACCACCGACTCCAGGTGCTCGCCGCTCATGCGATAGGTCACGTAGTGACTCACGAACAGATGCACCTGCCCATCGGAGTCGCGGATGGCGCGGGCCGCGATGTCGGGGATGTGCTCGTCCTCGCAGCGATCGGTGGTCCAGTCGAAGACCATCTCTTCGGGCCCGACCACCGCCAGTCGCATCTCGGTGGTCGGCACCGGTTCGGCGTCCTGGCCAGTGTCGGGAGTAGACGTCTCGACTCCCGAGGTGGTTGGTGGCACGGTCCGGGAGACGGTCGTGGTCGTGGCGGGGGCCGAGGTCGAGGTCGTCGGGTCGCCAGAGCTTGGGTCGCTTCCGCTGCAAGCGGCCAGGACCATGAGAAGTGCGGCAGCCAGGGTCGGTCGGGGCCCGATCGGGGCCAGATTCCGCCTCACTACGTCGCGTCACCGGATGGTCCGGAGCCCTGGCGGGCCAGCCGAACCGCTTCCACCAGGCCCATCTGCTTCCCGGCCTCGAAGGCCTCGTCGGCCGCGGTGCCGATCTGGGCGCGGGCGAGGTCCTCGGCCTGCCTGTCATAGAGCGAGTTGGGTGGCCACTCGCCGCCCAGTCGGATACGGGCTGCCTCCGCCGCCCCGGCTAAACGAGCACCCAGTTCGGGATTGCCAAGCTCAACCACTGTGACGGCCACCCACCTGAGCGCCCAGCCGATGGTGAACGTGTCGCCTGCCCGTTCGGCAGTCTCGAGAGACTTGAGGCCGTTCCTTTGCCCGGCCGCAAAGTCACCCTCCATGATGTCGACCTGGGCGAGCATGAGCTGTGTGTGTGCGACATTCATGAGTTGGGCGGACTCCTGGTAGAGGCCGATGATCCGTTCGAGCACTTCGCGGTCGGGTGGAACAGGGTTTTCGGACATCACCGAGTCGGCCAATGCCATCCCGAACTCGATGGTCGCGATCTGGCCTTTGTCGCCGAGGTCGGTGAAGATTTCGTATGCTCTTGCCGCCGGTATGGTCGGATCACCGAGGTCTTCTCCGGTGCTGCGGGCGTTGCCAAGAGTGACGAACAGCCCCACGAGGATCTCGCCGATGAGGGCACGGTCATCGTTGGCCTCGGCGATAACAAGCGCATCTTCGTAGTCCGCAACCGCGTTCGCCCACTCAGCTCGCCAGTAGAAGTAGGCGGCCCGGGCAAGCAGGGCACCGGCTCTTGCCATCGTCGGGGAGTCGTCCTCATCAGCGTTGAAGAAGCGCTGAAGCCACAACTCCAGCTCAGCCAGCTGGCCGGTTGAGTGGAAGAAGCGCCAGATGTTCCCGAGGAGACCGTATCCCCGATCGATTTCGCCACCCGCCAGCAGGTGATCGAGTGTCGATCGAAGGTTGTCTTGTTCGTCCCCCAGGATCGCCAGCCAGCGTGCCCTGACATCGCCCTCCAGTGGCTCGTGGGCTTGCCTCCCGAGTTGCTCGAAGAAGTCGGCGTGGCGATTGGCGAGGAGCTCAGGGTCGGCCACTTGTTCCTCGACGTAGCGCTGGATGGGAGCGAGGAGGTGGAAGCGCTTTCCGGAGGTGCCCGGTTCGGCAACGACCAGGCTGCGATCGACCAGTTCGCCGAGATCGTCAAGAGGATCCCTCTCGGCCACGTACTCGAGTGTTTCCATCGTTGCTCCGCCACGAAACGCGCTCAGACCTTGCAGCACCTCCTGTTGCGTGGCGGTCAGCAACTCGTAGCTCCAGGCCACGGCCGCTGAGATCGAGCGGTGGCGATCGGGTGCGTCCGCCCGCCTCGCCTGCAGTACCCCGTGACCGGCGGTGAGCCGCTCCAGGACCTGCTCGGGGGTGAGCACATTCACCCGGGCAGCGGCTAGTTCGATCGCGAGTGGAATTCCGTCGAGAGCGTCGACGAGCCGGGCGATGTCCTGGCGATGAGCTCCGGCGTCGAACGACGGGTCGGCTTGTTCGGCTCTGGCTATGAACAGTTCAACTGCCGGTCCCTCTGCGCCGGTTGCTGCCAGGGGTTCGAGCCGGAACACGTGCTCGCCTCCGACCCGCAGCGGCAGTTGGGAGGTCGCCAGCACCTTGATAGGGGCAGCGCCGGCCATCACTTCGGCCAGGTCTGAAGCCGCCCCTATCACTTGCTCAAAGTTGTCCAGCAGGAGGAGCCGGGCGCCGTCTTGCAGAGCGGCAGCCAGATCTCCGGCGGTAGCCTCGACGCCGAGTGTGGCCGCTATCTCCGGGAGGACGAGTTGGGCGTCGTCGATGGGGGCGAGGTCGACCAGGAATGCGCCCTGCTCGAACTGGGTGAGGACATCGTTGGCGACCTCCAGCGCCAGGCGAGTCTTGCCGACGCCGCCCGGGCCGGTAATCGTGACCATGCGGTTCTGGCTGATCAGAGCCTGCAGGCGTTCCAGCTCGGAGTCACGACCCAGGAGCCGTGACGCCAGCGCCGGCAGGTTGTTGGGTCGGGCGCTCTCGGTGCGGAGTGGGGGGAAGGCTTGAGGGAGGCCGGCCACATCCAGCTGGTAGAGATGCTCGGTGGCCTCTAGCCCCTTCAGCGAATGCTCTCCGAGGTCGGAATAGTCGGCTGAGGCGACGAGGGCCTTGACCGCCGCGGAAACGACCACCTGGCCGCCGTGCCCGGCGGAGCTGATTCTGGCCGCCCGGTTCACATCGATCCCGACGTAGTTGTCGTGTCCCAACTCAGCCACGCCGGTATGCAGGCCGATCCTGACGGCCACCGTCCCGCCCGGCGGCCACGGCGCGTCCGCCAGTGTTCTCTGGATGTCGGATGCCGCCGCCACAGCCTGGGCCGCCGAGGTGAACACTGCGAAGAAGCTGTCTCCTTCGGTTGATACCTCCCTGCCTTCATGGGCCGTTAGACAGCTGCGGATGATTCCGGCGTGGCGCTCGATGACCTCCTTGTAACCCTCCGTCAGGCGCTGCAGGAGGCCGGTCGAGCCCTCCACGTCGCTGAAGAGGAACGTGACCGTCCCGGTCGGAAGACTGCTGTCGATCGTCATGGCTCCCCGGCGCTTCAGCGGATGAATGACGAGGGAGACACTATCTCCCTCCGGCGCCGCCTGCTGTCACACCGCGGGTGGGGAGTCAGGCAGTCATGTCTCCGATCCAGGCGGTCAGCAGTTCCAGGACCCGAGGGTCAGTTGGCTCGCTCAACTGCTTGCGGTAGGTGGTAGGAGAGGCCCCGCCGGTGCGGAGGATGTGGTTCATACCGGCGATCACCTGTCCCTGGAACGGCCCCTGGACCTGTTCCTGCATCAGGGCGATGTCGCCGGGATCAACATGAGAGTCGTCCGTTCCGGTCAGGGCGAGGACCGGCACCGTGGTCGCCTTGAGGAACTCGGACGGATCAAATGCCATGAACTCGCGGAACCATTTCGCATTGACTTTGACCAATCCCTGCATGCGCAATACGTCCGGCTGCGAGGCCTTCAGCTTGGCGAGTCGCTTCAACTGGCTCTTCTCGACGTCGACCCGCAGAATCTTGTTGAGTCGTTGCACCCACCCGGGCAGCAGGTCGGGAAGCATGGCGGCCTGCCGGCGCAGGACTTGCTCACCGGTCTGGGCGGAGCCTGCCAGCAGCGCGGCCCCGGCCGGGGGATCGTCGCCACCGGCAATGGCCGCAGCGATGAGGGCACCTTCACTATGGCCGGCGATGAACACCCTGTCCCCTTGGATACCGGGTTGCCGGCGCAGGAAGTCCATGGCGGCCCGGGCATCGTCGACGTTGTCCAGGAATCCGGCTGCCTTATAGCTGCCGTCACTGTCGCCGACGCCGCGCTTGTCATAGCGGAGCGATCCGATGCCGTTCTCGGCGAGATGGCGGGCGATCTGACAAGTGACGTCGAGTGGCATCCGTTTGGTATTGGAGTCGCGGTCGATGGGGCCGGACCCGGTGACGAGCAGTACTGCGGTCCCGGATCCGTCCTGGGGTGGGGAGAGGGTTCCCGCCAGGTTCAGATCCCCGGACCGGAACTTCACTTCGTGTTCGATCATTGCGTCCTCGCTCGATATTGTTATCATAATTGATAATATTATCATACTCTAGAATAATGAGCCAACCAGAATGAAATCTGCCGACCTTCTGCTGCATCCGGTTCGCCTGCGCATCATCCAGACCCTGGCGGGCCGTGACATGACATCGCTCCAATTGGTGGAGGCCCTGGAGGATGTTCCTCAGGCCACTCTCTATCGTCACATGCGCCAGTTGAAGGAGGGCGGTCTTGTGCGGGTCGCCGACGAGCGCCAGGTCCGCGGCGGAGTTGAGCGCACCTACCAGATCGTTCCCGCAGCCGTGCACCTGGACGAAGAGGCTGCCGGCAGGCTCTCAGCTGAGGACCATCGTCGCTACTTCGCAACGTTCGTCGGCTCCCTAATCGTCGGGTTCGACCGGTATCTCTCTGGCGGAGGAGGGGACTTCGGAGCCGACCGGGTCGGGTATCAGCAAACACCGATGTGGCTGACCGACGAGGAGTTCGATGAGATGGCCCGGCGGGTAGCCGCGATCCTGAAGAGTGGCTATGACAATCTGCCCGGAGCCGACCGCAAGCGCAGGCTGTTCTCCACCATCGTCTTCCCAGACCGGGCGGATTGATACCGGGGGCGGCTGCTCACGAGCCTGCTGACTCCTCGAAGTCGGGAACCAGGCCGAGGAGGGCGGTGGCGCACCCGGTTGGTTGGTCGGCATCGATATTGCAGGCGCCGCCGCGGTTGTAGAGATGTGGGGCGCTGTTCTCGGTCCAGGAAAAGAACTCGTCGAGCCGTCCGGTCATCGTCATGCGCCAAGTGGCGTTGATGATCAGTCCGGTAGGCCCATTGAACGCAAGCGTGAACTCGTCTGAGTACACAGCACTCTCATCAACGGCTCTTGAGACGTCGTCCTGGGAGGTTGACCGGCAGGTAACTGTGTTCTGGCCGGCTACGCACGAGGCGTCGAGAATCTCCGCGTTGGCGAATGAACCGAACTCGGAAATCCAATTCACGGCCTTGGGAACCGTCGGGTCGGCCCACGGCAGCGCGGCCAGACTTGCACCGCCGGGTTCATAGAGCGCGGCCATCATCGTCTCGGCAGTCGCAAGGTCGCGTGCGAGGGGCACGGAGGTCGATGTCGTTGTGGATGTGGTGGTCGTGGTCGTGGTCGGCACCGCTGTGGTGGTGGTTGGTTGGTCAGCCGGAGGGAGATCATTCCGGTCGTTTGTTGTCAGGATGATGGCACCCACCACGATCAGGGCGCCCGCAGCCAGCACCCATCCGATCGCCGGTCTGGTCTTCCTGGTCTCTCTTGGCTTCGTTTCTAGTTGCACCACTCGCTTGCTCCTCTGCTCGAGGCCGGCGAGGTAGGTGGAAGCATCGAACTCCGACCATGCCGCCTCAGGGGCCTCAGAGGCCGGATTGCCCTCTTCAAGCAATGCCATCACGCGCGCTTCAGTGCTCACCACGCACCTCCTTTCCGAGCATCGGGGGGCTGGAATCAACTGGTTTGGTTCTGTCGTGGAGGCTCACCAGGCGTTGGCGAGCGCGACTGAGGCGCTGCTTGGCGGCATCAGGGCTTATGTCAAGCACGGCCGCGATTTGAGCGGTGGTCAGCTGCTCCCAGGCGGCCAGCCGCAGGATTTCTGCGTCCGACGTCTTGAGCTTGGTCAACAGGTCGACAACCGTGCGGACTTCATCTCGTACCACCACCTGGTCGGCAATTGGGTTGGGGGGAGTGACGCCGATCGCCTCCACCCTCGCTTTGAGGCGCCGCTTCCGACCCGCGCTCCGCCAGTGATTTGAGACCGTCAGGTAGGCGATCCGGTACAACCAGCGAAGTGCGTCGGGTGCTGCGGGAGCCTCCTCAATTCTCCTCCAGGCCGTCAGGAAGACATCGCCCATGGCGTCGTCGGCCCGGTCGGACCCCAGTCGCCGCCGGCAGTACAGCCAGACATCGGACCGGTATCTCGAGTAGAGCTCAGCGAAGTGGTCTTCGGAGTGGTTCGGCATTTCAAACCTATTGTGTCCGACAGCCCCCGGCGGTGACACGATTCGATGATTCGCCTCTGTCACCTGCACCCGGTCCTGGACACATAGATGACGAGCAGCGGGGGCTGCGACGGACGATACCGGGTACGGCCGACCCGGCGCCGTCCGGGTCGTTGGTTCCTAGAGGCGTTGCTCAACCTGGGCGAGGATGGCTGTCTCTCGCGTGACCACCTGCTCTTGAAGCCGGCGTCCCCGCTCGACGTACCCGGCGGCTTCCGTTTCATCGCTGAGGCTCTTGGCATTGATTCTCACGTTCAGGTAGGCACCCATCGCTGCCGCCCGTGCACACATTGCCCCGACACCTGCGTCCGACACCGAGGCCGGGATCCCGGTCTCCGCCATCGCACCGATCACCTCCATGGAGGCGAGGCTGGCCTCCATCACCTGCAGTGGGATGTCGATTGCCGACCGGGTCGCAGCCTGGATGGCCGAATCACGAGCAGCAGCCTCGTCATCGGTCTGCCCGGGCAGCCCGAACGCCGCCATGATGGCGTTGAATGCGTCGGTGTCGGCGTCGACCAGGGCCAGCAACTCATCGTGGATCGCCTTGCCTTTGTCGGCCCAATCCGAGAACTCCTCCCACCGCTCATCCCAGCCGCGCTTATGCGAAGACAGATTGGCAACCATCGTCCCGAGGGCGGCGCCCAGGGCACCGACCGCGGCGGCAACCGACCCGCCTCCCGGGGCCACCGACTCAGACGCCGTCTCCTCGACGAATTTGCGCATCGAATGGTGGACCAAGCGATCTGTTTCCTCGCCGATTGCGTACTCGATGATCTTCTCCCCGGGCTCGAACGGTCCCAGCTCATCCAGGCCCAGCGACTTGACTGCGATCTTGATCAGTTCGGAGTCAGAGACTCCCGTGGATCTGTGCTGCTTGCGTAGGTAGTGGCGCCCGGCTTCCAGCATGGCGGAGAGTGGAACGAGACCCACCAACTCTGAGCCTGTGACCCGGACCCCCCTTGTCGACGCCCGCTCGACCACCTCGTCGAAGGCGATGTGGACCGGGGTCACATCGATGTCGGTGAGGTTCATCGAGATCTGGGCGATGCCGTACTCCTGTATGAACCATCCGATGGCCTTTACCTTCTTGAGCGATCCTGGGATCCAGATCTCGTTTCCGTTCGGGTCGCGCTCAATCTCTCCGGTCAGGGGATCGCCGATCCGCTTGGCCCGGCCCCGCTCTCTGACATCGAAAGCGATGGCGTTTGCCCGCCTGGTGGAGGTTGTGTTGAGATTGACGTTGTAGGCCAGCAGGAAGCTGCGGGCCCCGACTGCGGTCGCCCCGGAGCGTGGGTTGAACTCCGCAGGCCCAAAGTCGGGGGTCCATTCCGGATCTTCCAGCCTGGCTGCCAATCCCTCATATTCGCCGGCCCGGACGTCGGCCAGGTTGCGACGCTCCGGCGTCAGCGCCGCGTTCTCGTAGCAGTAGACGGAGAGGCCCAGTTCCTCTCCCAGCCGGCGAGCCAGCTCCCGGGCATACTCGGCGGTCTCTTCCATAGTCACGCCGGCAACCGGAACCAGCGGGCAGACATCAGTCGCCCCGAAGCGGGGGTGCTCGCCGGTGTGCTGGCTCATGTCGATCAACTCGGTGGCCTTGGCGATGGCCCTCACGGCGGCCTCGATCACATCTTCCGGGGGGCCGACGAATGTGACCACGGTCCGGTTGGTGGCGTGGCCGGGGTCGACATCCAGCAGCCGGACCCCGCCGACCGCCTCTATCTGGCCGGCGATGGCGTCAATCACATCGTGGTCGCGGCCCTCGCTGAAGTTGGGGACGCACTCGACCAGTCTCTGCATCGCTGTCCTTCCGGTGCTGGCAGGAGAATAGGTTCACTGTTGTTGCATCTAGAAGCCGGCGAACTCCGGAATGCCGACCCCGGCTCAGGCTGCACGCTCCGATCTTCGGGGCGGCGATGCCTTGCCGGTCTGAAGATGGGATCAGATGGTGATGACGATCTTGCCGCGAGCGGCCCCACTCGCCTGGTAGGCGATGGCCTCAGGGACCTCGGCCAGCGGGAAGGTCCGATCGATGGCAGGGGAGACCTTGCCGGCTTCGACCAGCTCTCGCAGGACCACAAGAGGATTCGTCGTCTCGGCCGGGGCGCCGGTGTCCTTCTTTGGTCGACCGAAAGGCGCCAGCAGCTGCAGCTTGATGAATCGACCGATCGTCCCTCCGAACCACCGATTACCGCTGGCCCCGTACTGGTCGTGCCCGATCAGTACGTATCGCCCTCCCTCGGCCAGAACTCGTTTGAGGTCGTTAAATGACCGGTTGCCCGGGATGTCGAGGATGAGGTCATATCGCTGACCCCCGAGGGTGAAGTCTTCCGCGCCGTAATCGATGACCCGGTCGGCGCCGATTGCCCGCAGAGTGTCCTGCTTGGCTGCGCTGTCGACCGCAGTCACTTCGCACTCCAAGGCCTTGGCGATTTGCACCGCCAGTGATCCCACCGCCCCGCCGGCACCGTTGACCAGAACCCGGTCGCCGGGCTTGATTCTGCCTTCGCTCTGGAGGCCCTGAAGCGCCAGGACCCCTGAGGTAGGCAGGGCAGCGGCTTGCTCGAAGGTCAGATTGGACGGCTTGTGCTCCAGCCTGGATTCGGAAACCGCCACGTATTGGGCGTAGGCGCCGCCGTTCTTCCATTGGTGGCCCTTGACGATCTCTCCGAATACCTCATCCCCGGGCCGGAATCTGGTGGCCTTGCCACCGACTGACTCCACCACTCCGGCTAGATCGATTCCCGGCACCGGAACCTTCGGTTTGCGGAGGCCGGATCCCATGAGGCGGAGCATGTATGGCCAGCCGCGAACTACGTGCCACACGTCCGGGTGCATCGAGGCAGCTTTGACCTGGAGCAGAACCTCTCCCGGCTCTGCGCTCGGCTTGACGATCTCGGTGAGTTCCAGGACCTCATGGGGCGGACCGTAGCGGTGCTGAACGATCGCTTTCATCGCATCCTCGGGCGGGCTCGGGAGATTACTGCGTCCTGAGCCGGTGGCTCATGGAGTGACGATGACCTTGCCGCGGGTGTGACCTTCCTCGACGAAGCGGATCGCCTCGGCCGTCTCGGCCAGATCGAATGATCTGTCGATGACCGGTGATAGCTTCCCGGCTTCGATCAGCTCGCTCAAGGCGAGCAGGTCATCCCGGTCGTTCTTGGCGATCCACGTGACCAGCCGCTGACTCACAAACGGAGACGTGACCAGAGCTTTGACCATCCGATCGATCCCACCCAGGCGACCCATCCCGCTGCTCAGTACCAGGGTTCCCTTGGGAGACAAGATGCGCCGCAGGCGCCCGGGGGAAGCGGTCCCGGCCAGCTGAAAGATGATGTCATAGCGATCATCTCCGCTGGTGACGTCTTCCTGGCTGTAATCGATGACGTTGTCGGCCCCCAGGGACCGAACCAGATCGACATTCCTGGTGCTGCAAACGCCGGTCACGCTGGCACCCATCGCCTTGGCGATCTGAACGGCGAAGGTCCCCACGCCGCCGGAGGCGCCGATGACGAGAACCCTGTGCCCGGCTTCGATCTTGCCCAGGTCGCGCAAACCCTGCAGGGCAGTGAAGCCGGCGACGGGGACGGCGGCGGCCTGTTCGGCGCTGAGCGAACCCGGCCGGGGGAGAAGTGCGCCCTGGCGGGAAGCCGCATATTCGGCGAAGGCACCCTGGCACCAGCCGTACACCTCATCGCCGGGCTGGAATTCGGTGACGTCCTCGCCGACGGCGGCGACCGTTCCGGCTACATCTACTCCCCGCACCCGCTGCATGGGTGCCCGTAGGCCCATCGTCAGTCGGACCAGAAACGGCTTGCCGCGCATGAAGTGCCAGTCGAGGGGGTTCACGGAGGCGGCCTGAACTTCGAGGAGGATCCCGTCCTCGCCGATCGCCGGCTGGTCGATCTCTTCCGTTTCGAGAACATCCGTTGACCCGTACCGGTCCTGGGTGATGGCTTTCATTGTCTTCTCCTTGGTCTTCTGCATTCTGCTACTCCTAGGGCTGGCTCTGGCAAGGCGGGGCGTGCAAGAAGTCCTCTACCCGGACAACGATCCTGGCGGCGGCGCCCGTGCCCACTGCGACCAGGGCGATCGTTGCGAGAACACCCATCATCGGGTTGGCCAGTTGCCCTGCGATGATGGTGGTGAGTTCCGAGATGAGGCTTTGCATTGCTTCTGTCCCTTGTCCGTTGTCTCTACGTCGTAAGCTTATAGTGTAAACTTATAGCGTAAACCTACACATACGGTGTAAGCTTGTCAAGTAGTTGGCCAAAGAAACTTACTGTGTACGTTAGAGTCCGGCCGAGAGGTGGTTGTCATGACAACTGAGACCGAAGCCCCCGCCGACCAGAGAGCTCCTCTCAGTCGGGAGCGAGTGCTCCGAGCAGCGGTGCAGCTCGCCGACCATGGCGGCATCGAGGCGGTCAGCATGCGCAAGGTTGGCAACCAGCTGGGCGTTGAGGCAATGTCGCTTTACAACCATGTGGCCAACAAGGAAGAAATGCTCGACGGAATGGTCGACCTCGTGGTGGGCGAAATCGACCAATCCCAGGACGCCGATGACTGGCAGCCGGCGATGCGGCAGCGGGTGCTGGCCGCTCGCGAGGTCATGGTGCGCCATCCCTGGGCGGCCGGGGTGATCGAGTCACGCATCAACATGTCGGCCACCATGCTTCAGTACATGGACTCTGCGGTGGGGATCCTCCTGAGGGGTGGGTTCTCTCTCGACCTGGCCCATCACGCACTGCATGCTCTCGGCAGCCGCATTCTGGGCTTCAATCAGGAGCTGTTTGATGACTCGGAAGGCCTGGAGGAGAGTCCCGAGGTGGCGGCACTGATGATGCAGCAGATGACTGAGGAGTACCCCAACATCTCGGCCATGATCGGAGAGGTGAGTCACGAGGGCGAGCCGATCGGTGGCAAAGGCTGTGACGACCAGGTCGAGTTCGTGTTCGGGCTTGATCTTCTTCTCGACGGCCTGGAAGCTCGTCGAGCCGCGTCGGAGTCCTGACAGCCTTCGCTAGACCGCCACCAAAACCTTGCCGCGGGCGTGACCCGCTTCCAGATAGCGCATTGCCTCGGCTGCTTGCTCCAGTGGGTAGGTCTTGTCGATCACAGACGTCAGCTCCCCGGTGGAGAGCAGGTCTCGCAACAGCTCCATGTCCTCAACCGTTCCCTTGGACACAAACACCTTCACCTTCTGGCTGACGACCATCGAAAGCAATAGTGACCGGCCCAGCTGAAGGAGGGGCCCGGTCCAGCGGTTGTCTGGCTGGCCGAAGTTTGCGACATACACCCCCTGCGGTTTCAGGGCACCCAGACAGGCCCTGATCCCTCGGTTCCCTACGTTGTCGAGCATCAGGTCGAAGGCGGAGTCGACTTCGGTGAAGTCCCCTTGGGTGTAGTCGATGACATGGTCGGCGCCCAGGGACCGAACTAGCTCGACGTTTCTCGTGCTACACACGCCTGTCACCTCTGCCCCCAGGTGCTTGGCGATCTGGACGGCGAAGGTGCCGACCCCTCCGGAGGCGCCGTTGATCAGGACGTGCATGCCGGACCGCACACCGCCATGGTCTCGTAGACCCTGGAGGGCGGTGAGAGCACCCATCGTGACGGCTGCGGCCTGCTCGAAAGTCAGATTGGGAGGCTTCTTGGCCAGTCCCGCCTCCGGCACAGCCGTGTACTCGGCGAAACCTCCTGCCCGTTCGACTCCGCCGAAGACCTCGTCCCCGGCCGCGAAACGAGTCACCGACCGACCCACCGACTCCACCGTGCCGGCCACGTCGGCTCCGAGGCAGGTGACCTTCGGCTTGCGGAGGCCCATCTGCAGCCGGCTGAAGTAGGGCAATCCAGTCAACAAGTGCCAGTCGTAAGGGTTGACCGAGGTGGCGTGGATTCGCACCAGCACCTCGTCCGCCTCGAGCTCTGGCCGCGCCACCTCCCTCAGCTCCAGGTCGTCGGCCGTCCCGTAATCGGTGAAGACGACGGCTCTCACTGGTTCTGGCCGAGACGGGTTTCCTTGTCCTTCTCCCTCTCGTACACCTGCTGAACCCGGTACTCATCGAAGAACACCGAGATACCGTGACCGGCGATTCCAAATCCCCAACCGATAATCACCCAGTAAGCGAAGTCGAGGCCCAGGAAGCCATTGTTGGCTCCGCCGCTGCGATCGATCACGATCAGCATCAGGTTCACCAGCACGTACACCATCAGGTGGTAGAAGAAGTCCCTTACCTCTGTTACATGTTCCCGGGCCCGTTCCAGGGCCGGATCCTCTTGTGTCATGTTTTGCTCCTCAACCGTTGTCCCACCAGTGTCGGTGATCCTCGGGAGGCGGCTAGGGGATTTGGGCCGCTTCCAGCAGGGATTCGGCCCGGTCCCCGACATCCATCCGCATGACCAACCGGCGGTAGGCCCATAGAGTGACCGTCATGGCTGCTCAATCTGTTCTCGTTGTCGGTGCCAGCCGGGGGATCGGTGCTGAACTTGTTCGGCAATACCTGGTTGCCGGGGCGCCGGTCCACGCCACCGTCCGGGATTTGTCGGACCCTGGGGAGTTGTCCGGGATGAGCGAAGTGTCCTTACACCGCCTGGACGTTCGGGACGTGGACGAAACCAATGCTCTCGCTGCCGAGTTGTCCGGGGCCGGGTTGGCCGTTGTCATCCACAACGCCGGTGTCAATCGCGCCTCGCGAGCCGAGATGATGGAGGTCAATGCAGTGGCTCCCATCCGGGTGGTCGAGTCTCTGCTTCACGCTGAAGCGATTGATTCCGGGGGAGCGGTGGCCATCATGACGTCCCAGATGGGGTCCCGGGGCGAACGGGGCGGCAGCCTCGGAACCTACGGCGACTCCAAGGCCGCCCTCAATGACGAGTTTCGGGCTAGGGCCGAGGCCTGGGCGGCCCGCGGTGTGATTGCTGTGGTAGTTCACCCCGGCTGGGTGCAAACGGACATGGGCGGACCGTCGGCGCCTCTGGCGGTGGAGGAGAGCGTGGAAGGAGTCAGGCGGTTGATCGCCGGCCTGACCCCTGATCATCACGGCCGGTTCTGGACCTGGGACGCTCGCGAGCACGCCTGGTGAGTCAGGTCCGGGCGGCGGGGGAGGGCCTCGCCCGACGGGCGAGCAGTGATTGACCGGTCAGAACCAGGAAGAACAGGGCGATCGGGACCACCGCCATCGTGGCACTCCCGGAAGTGTCGTAGTGGAAGCTGATCACCAGCCCGACGATCACAGACAGGACGCCGATCAAAGAGGCCACCGCCATGATCAAAGGCACCCTCTGTACCAGAAGGGCGGCTGTGGCCGGCGGGCCTACCAACAGGCCGAAAACCAGCAGGGTTCCCACGGTCTGGAACGAGCCGACGATGGTCAGTGTGATGAGAGCCAGCAGTGCTCCATGGGCCAGGCGAGGGCGGAGGCCCAGTAGCTGAGCCTTCTGTTCGTTGAACGCCAGGACCAGGAAGGCCCGGTACAGCAACGCCGAGACCGCCAGCGTGATCGCCGCAACCACGGCCAGGACCGCCACATCTCCGGTGCTGACTCCCAGCGCATCACCGAACAGAATGCCGGTGAGGCTGCCCGAGTAGGAGTCGGTGCGGGAGATGAGTATGACGCCCAGGCCGAGCATGCCGACGAAGAGCAAGCCGATGCCCGTGTCCTCGGAGAAGGTGGTCTGGCGATGGACCAGGTTGATTCCCAGCAGCATCACCACTGCCGCCAGCGCCGCGCCGACCAGCAGGTTGAAGTCGAGCAGCACTGCCAGAGCAATGCCGGGAATGACGCCGTGAACCAGCGCATCGCCCAGGAATGTCATTCCGCGGATGACTACCCAGGTCCCGACCAGGGCGAGTGCTATTGCCGCCAGCGATCCGCCGACGAGGGCGCGCTGCTGGAAGGCCAGTTCGAAGGGGGCGGTCAGCCAGTCCATGTGCCGCCGACGGTAGCGGCGGCCGAGCCGCCGGATGGGGATCCGTCCAGAGCCTGGGTCACCCGGCGGGCGTTTGTGAGAAGCATGCCGATCAGCGTGTCGGCGCCCGAGCCGGGCTCGCCCAGCGAGCCGGTGTACAGCTCGATCACCGCCACCTCGCGGTCGATCTCGGCGGCAATCGCATCTGCGAGATCAGCGTTGTCGGTGGTCTCGGCGAAGATGGCGGCCACTCCGGAGGAGTCGATGATGCCCACCAGTTCTGTCAGAGCGGCCGAGCTGGGCTCGGCCAGAGTCGAGCCGCCCGGGATCACCGTCCCCACCACCTCGTAGCCGTAGCGGTCCGCCAGGTATCCGAGAGAGTCGTGGTTGGTCACCAGCGACCGCTGATCGGCGGGGACCGATGAGAGAAGCCCGGTGATATCCAGATCGGTCCCGGCCAACTCGGCGGCGTAGGCGTCGGCCCGGCCGGTCCAGTCCGAGGCCGGCTGCAAATCCTGGAGCTCCCCGGCGATCAGGCCGGCCGCGTCGGCCATCCGGAGGGGATCGAACCAGACATGGGGGTCGAGACCACCGCCGGCAAAGGGGATCGGGCTCAGTAGTGGGGCCAACCGCAGCACGTTGGCGCCATCGGCCTCCAGACCTTCGAGCACGTCGAGGAGCCCTTCTTCCAGATCAAGGCCGTTGGCTATCACCAGATCGGCAGATCGCATGGCTGCCACCTGCCGGGCCGAGGCGCGGTAGTCGTGGGGATCGGCCCCCAGGGGCAGCAGAACCTCCACCACGGCATCGTCGGCGGCTACCCGGCGGGCCACATCACCGAGGATGGTGGTCGTGGCAACGATGGTTACCTCCCTATCGCCGGCGGGAAGGTTGTCGCTGCCGCAGCCGGCGACGGCAGCGGCAAGGCAAACTGCCAGCCCGGCCGCGGTCCACCGACGACGGGATCGATGGTCAGTCATGCATCATCTCAATCACAAACCTATAATGAGAATCGTTCTTATAACAGCATACTCAAGGACCTGAGATGACATCTACCAGCCTGGATCGCGAGGTCGAGAAACGGCTGGGCGAGCACGAGATCCGCTACACACGCGGGCGCCGGGTGGTGGTGTCGGCGCTGGCCGCTTCCGACGGACCGCGGTCGGCGGCCGAGTTGCACGACGAAATCGGCCCGGCGGTGCCGCTGTCTTCCCTCTATCGGTCACTCGCCATCCTCGAGGAAGCCGGAGTGGTGATCCCCCACCATGGCGCCAGGACCCTCACCCGCTACGAACTGGCCGAGTGGTTGGCCGGACACCACCACCATCTGGTCTGCATCGTGTGCGGGTCCGTCGAGGACGTGGAGATACCCCGGCGGCACGAGGCCGAAGTGCGAGGACTGGTCGACGACATCTCGGCGGCAGCCTCGTTTGTCCCGATCAATCACGCCCTGGAAATCGAAGGACGGTGCGTGAAATGCGCATGAGTGGTGTCGCGGTCCGCGCTCGTGACCTGGTGCTCGGGTACGGGGCAACCATCGCCGTCGACCGGTCCTCGTTCGACATTCCGGCCGGAACTGTCACAGCCGTCATCGGTCCGAATGGCTCCGGCAAGTCGACCCTGCTGAGCGCTATCGCCGGGCTCATCGAGCCTCAGGCAGGGTCGATCGAGGTCCCGGCTCGAGCCGCCGGCGCCCACCGCATCTCCTACGTCATGCAAACCACCAAAGTCAACGACTCCCTGCCCATCTCAGTGAGGGAAGTGGTGACCATGGGGAGATACGCCTCGGCGGGCGGCTACGGGCGCCTGACGGCGGAGGATCGCCGGGCGGTAGCGACCGCCATGGACCGAACCGGTATCAGCCGGCTGGGGGCCACCCGGCTGCAGAACCTGTCCGGCGGACAGCGTCAGCGAGTCTTCGTGGCTCAAGGATTGGCTCAGGACCACGACCTGCTGCTGCTGGATGAGCCTCTCACCGGGATCGATCTGCCC
>JBPCTX010000368.1:0-3031 GCA_051011455.1 Acidimicrobiia bacterium
GCTAGAGCCTTGTTGGGTGCCAGGACCAGAGTCGGTCGCTGTACCTGTTCGATCGTCCAGGCAATGGTGGCCGACTTGCCGGACCCGGTGATACCGAGCAGCGTCTGGAATCGGTCGCCCCGCTCCACTCCCTCCGCGAGCGCGCCGATTGCGTTGGGCTGGTCTCCGGCCGGATCGAAGTCGGAAACCATCTTGAAGTCGGGCATGCCGGGATTGTAGGAGGCGGGTGAGACAAGAAACCGGGCCGCCCCTCACCTCTTCGGCCTGCCGTCGTCAGCTCTTGCGCATCCAGGCCAAGAGCCGATCGACCTCCTCTTCGAGGTCCTCCGGGCTGCCATGGTTGGAGACCAGGTAGTCGGCCGCCTCACGCCACTCAGCTTCACTCGGCTGGGCGCCCATGCGGGCCTGCAGGTCCGCCGATTCCATCCCCCTGGCCAGCAGCCTCTGCTCTCTGTCGCCTAGCGGGGCGTCGACTACCACTCTGACCCAGCCGGCACCAAGAATCGGCAGCAGCAGAGGCAGTTCCACAACCACTATCTCTGTCCCCGACTCGGCCGCCACCAGGTTGAGAATGCGAGCGGCGATGGCGGGATGCGTCATTGACTCCAGCTCGGCCAGTGCCTGGGGATGCTCGAAGACGATGGCAGCTAGCGCCTGACGATCGACCCGGCCGTGTTGAACGACCTCCGGCCAGCGGGCTGCCACAGCCGGAAAAGCCTCCCCCTCAGGCTCCAGCACCGCGTGACCGATCATATCTGCATGGATTACCGGGATGCCTCGCGCCTTCAGTATCTCGGCCACGGTGCTCTTGCCCGTGCCGATGCCCCCCGACAAGACAACTCGGATGTGGCGAGGTTCGGTCACGCCGTGACTGTACTCTGATGCCGATGTTCGCCACGGCCCCGGTGTGGGAGAACCGCTTTGACCGGATCGCCAACATCCTGCAATGGATGGCGCTGGCGTTCGGAGCCCTGTTCGCCTTCGTCCAGGACGGCGCCACCCTCTCCACCGCCACCGCCTTCACCGTCGTCGCCCTTTACATCGTGGTGTTCCAGAGCCTCCCGATGCGGATCCGCCATGGCCTGTGGACCGGTGAGATCCTGGCCGTTACCGGCGTTGGTCTGGCCATGCTGGCAGTGGCCATTACGGGCGGAGTCGACAGCCCCTACTTGCTCTTTTCGATCACACCCGTTCTCTACTCGGCGGCATTTGCCGGCTGGCGCCGTGGCATCGAAACCGCCTTGCTGGCGGCCGCCGTGCTCATGGCCATCCAATCCCTGTCCGGGGACAACAGCCTCGCCGAAGATGGACTGTGGGCCTGGGTGGCCATCTATCTGCTGATCGCGGTCACGTTCAGCTTCGCTCGACACCTGCTGCTGGAGGCAAGCGAAACCAATGCCGCCCTGCTGGCTGCCTCTGCGGCCGCCCGCGAGCAGCTGGACCGCCTGGACCGCCTCGATGCGTCACACAAGCTCTTGACTGCTCTATCAGAGCTAGCCGACGGAACTGAGCTCAACCCTGTAAGCGTCGGCGAGGCAGCCCTCAGCCACCTGGAGAGCGTGATCTCATTCCGGGCCGGACAGATCGCCATCGCAGGTCCGGACGGACCCGTGGTGGTAGCCCGGCTGTCTGTCCCGACCGAACATGAGCACACTTTGTCGCGGCCGCTCACGGTGGGTGCGCGGAATGTCGGAGCGGTGATACTGGCCCGGGACGAGCCGTTCCAGGCGGACGACATGCGGGGACTGGAGGAGACGCTTCAATCGGTGGCGCTCTCATTCGCCAACATTCTCTTATTGCAGGACATCGCCAGGCGAGCGATTCAGGAAGAGAGAGTCCGCCTCGCCCGGGAACTCCATGACGAGATCGGGCCGTCGCTCGCTTCGCTGGGCCTCTCCCTCGATATGGCCATTCTGCAGAGCCAGGACGATTCGGAGCTGACCGAGCACCTGGGAGGGCTCCGGTCCAATGTCACCAACCTGGTGGAAGAGGTGCGAGACACAGTGGCCGGGCTACGGGAAACCCAGCCCATCAGCCTGCACGAGCAAGCCGTGACCCTGTGCGCCGAAGAACCCGACCAGCTGCCGAAGGTAACGACCGCCCTGCGCGAGCACCGGCCCCCTCCGGTCGAGATCGGCGCCGAAATCACATCGATTATGTCCGAGGCGGTGCGGAACGCCCGCCGCCATGCCGGCGCCCACATGGTCACCATCGCTGGGTACGTCAACCACGACTCGGGCGAAGTGTCGGTAACCGACGACGGAGCCGGGTTCGACATCAAGCGCAACTTCAAAGGCCACTACGGGCTGATCGGGATGCGAGAACGAGCCGAGAAGATCGGGGCCAGGCTGGATGTGCGGTCCTCACCGGTCGGTACCACCGTCACGGTACGCTGGGGCACCTCATGATTCGCGTTCTCATAGCCGACGACCACCAGCTGCTGCTGGAAGGCATCACCCAGGCTCTCAACCTGATCCCGGACATCTCGGTGATAGGAACGGCCAGCGACGGCAAAGAGCTCGTATCCAAAGCCACCAACCTAGGGCCGGATGTGCTGGTGATCGATCAGGAAATGCCCAAGCTGACCGGCCTGGGAGCCCTCAAGAAGATGGGGAATCCGCCTCCCGCCATCGTTGTCACCATGCATGCCGACGAGCAACACCGCGCCAAGGCCGAGGCGGCCGGTGCGGTCGGATTTCTCTCCAAATCCGCCCCCCTCCCAACCCTCGCTTCGGCGGTTCGAGCTGCCGCGGCCGGTGAGGTGTTCGTAGAACAAGTTGGAGGTACCACAGTTCTCGAGGACTACCAGGAGGCGGTACTAGACCCCGGGGCAGCCGCCCTCACAGCCCGCGAACGCGAGCTGCTGGGCCTTCTAACAGAAGGCGTGTCCTCAACCGAGGAGTTGGCCGATCGTCTCTACATCTCGCAGAAGACGGTCAAGAACCACCTGGCCAGCATCTACGACAAACTCGCCATCAGCGACCGGGCCCAAGCCGCGGTGGAGGCAATTCGGTTGGGGATCAAGTGAGTT
>JBPCTX010000369.1:0-3018 GCA_051011455.1 Acidimicrobiia bacterium
CTTGACGCTCAGCCGTATCCGGCCACCGCAGAAGGTGACTCGCTTGCTCGAGGAGGTCCCGGCCTTTCCCCTTACTCAGATGGTTGGACGCGTGACACTGTTCGAGAGCCACCTCGGGGGTGGTCCCGCCGTCTACCAGCCGCTGGAGACCTTCCGGCTGGGCTAGCCGGGTTCTTGGAATACCGAGAGGATGTTGCCCTCGGAATCTTTGAACCAGGCGCCTCTCGATCCGTCCGGCGTGGTCATGATCGAGTCGACGGTCTTGATCTCGCCGAAGTCGTACTCCTCGAACACCAGTCCGCGGCCCTTCAACTCGGTCACCGCCGCATCGACGTCGTCGACCCGGAAGCTGGCCGCCGTCGCCTGATTGGTGCCGGCGAAGGTGGACGGATACAACAGGAACTCGGTGTTGCCGGTGGCGTAGAAATAGCCTCCGCCGAACTCCACCTCACGCGCGGGCTCGAGGCCCAGCTTGTCGCGGTAGAAGTCCTTGGCCCTCGCCAGGTCCGATGCCGGAATCGTTGCGCTGACGTCTGAGTCAGAAAGCATGCTGCCCCCTCCTTGGTGGTGCTCTCACGGACCCTATCGGTTCGGGAAGGCCCGTGCCGGTCTAATCCACGTGCTCGCTTCTGAACAGGGTCTCATACAGGCGGAGCGCGTAGCGGTCGGTCATGCCGGCCACGTAGTCGATCACCTGGGCCCGGTCTCCGGATTCAGGGTTGCGGTAGGTGTCGGGGATCTGTTCGGGGTACTCCAGGAAGTGATCGACCAGGGCATGGATGACCGTGAAGACCCGCCGCTTGTGCGTCTCGGTCTCGGGCCGCAGATACACCCGCTGGAACATGAACTCCCGCAGTTCGTGCATTACCTCCAGACACTCCGACTCCATCGCGAGGGCGCCGGTTGTCACCGACTCTTCGATCACCGCTTCGATCATGGACGCGATCCATGGGCTGCCCGGCTCGCCGAAGCGGTTAACCGCCGCAGTCGGCAGGTCCCCTTCGGCAATGATCCCGGCCCGCATCGCATCAAGCACGTCGTGGGTCAAGTAGGCGATCCGGTCGGCGAATCGGCACACCATTCCCTCCGGCGTTGCCGGAGGCGGCTCGATCTTCCATGAGTGGGCCCGGATGCCATCGAGGACCTCCCAGGTGAGGTTGAGTGGCTCCAGCACCCGGAAGATACGCAGCCCCTGCTGGGAGTGCAGCCACTCCCAGTCCACGTAATCGGTGAGGGCATCCTCGCCGGTGTGACCGAATGGAGCGTGGCCCACATCGTGTCCCAAACAGATGGCTTCTGTCAGTGGCTCGTTGAGCCCCAGGAACGAGGCGATGGATCTCCCGATTTGAGTGACCTGCAGAGTATGCGTGAGCCGGGTGACGAAGTGGTCGTCCTCGGGGTCGATGAATACCTGGGTCTTGTGCTTGAGCCGCCGAAAAGCCTTGGAGTGAAGGATGCGGTCGCGGTCCCGCTCGAAGGCAGTGCGATACGGGTCGGGCTCCTCAGGCACATCCCGTCCTCTGGAGGAGTTAGATAGCGTCGCAGCCGGCGCCAGCAACTCCCTCTCCAGCCGCTCCGCCTCTTGGCGTGTCCGCTGCCGAAACTCAGCCATGGTTTGTCAGTTCCCCCAGCTTGCTGGGGGGAAGGTACCGAGCCGAGGTTTGTCAGTCCCCCCGGCGGGGCCGGCGGGAAGGTACCGCTGACCCGGAGGGTCAGGGGTAGGGGGGCAACTAGCAGGGAGTCTCACAACACGAGGGGGAGGAGGCCTCAGGCAAGCCCCGATCACACGATCCGTTCCCGGACCCGGGAGCTCAGGTAATCCATGCTGGCGACGACGATCGCGATTGCGAGCATGTTCACCGAGGCTGCCGAGTAATCGAGTAACCGAATGTTCTGCTGCAGAAGGAACCCGATGCCGCCACCCCCGGCGAAGCCGATGATCGTTGACATCCGCACGTTGATATCCCAGCGATACAAAGTGAATGAGATGTAGGGCGGCACGATTTGAGGGATGACTGCGTAGACGATGGTCTGGACCCGAGTGGCCCCCGTGGCCTTAACCGCTTCCAGGGGACCCTCGAGGATGCTCTCAACCTGCTCGGAGTACAGCTTGGCGAGGGCCGCCACCGTGTGCAGCGCCAATGCGAGTGATCCGGCGAACGGTCCCAACCCGACCCAAACCACAAAGACGATCACCATGATGAGCGGTTCGATCGATCGGATGGCATTGAAGATGGTGCGGGCGATGTAGTAGATGGTGAGGCCGATGTTCACCGACTCGCGCCGGAAGGCGCGGGCGGCAAGGAACAGCCCGAAGGATCCGCCCACCAGGGCTGGAACCCAGGTGATCTTGAGTGGATCTGTGATCTGATAGAGCCAGCCGATGCCGCGGGCGATGATCACGGCGATAATGGCGCCTGCCAGGGCCGACAGGGGGAGCGTGGCAATCCTGACTATCTGGCCGGCGACATGCACTCGCAGCCAGGACCCGAGCCGGCCGGCCAGGCTCATCAACGTTCCGGCGGTGACGAGGGCCGTCACGACGGCAATGATGGCCTCGAGGATGTCGCCGTTGGATGACAGGAACGACCCGACGAAGTCGAAGAAACCACCGTTGTCGTCGAGCCAATCTCCGAACGTGATCAGGAGATGGGCGATCAGATAGAGCAAGAGAATCCCGGCTACCGCGACCGCACCTGTTACAAAACCACGAGCTGTCCGCTCGCCCGGTGTCGGCGGTTCCTCTTCCAGCGGTGGAAAGGCCCACCGCAGGGCGAACAGCATCAACACCGGCAGCACTATCGCGCCAGCGACGACAAGGGCGGTGCTATCAGTCAGCGTGCTCGAGACGTCGCGGGCAATGCGAGCGGCCACAATTCCCAGGCCGATACCGATCGGTAGCGCCAGCATTTGCAAGGCAAGCTTGATCACCGGGGTCGATATGTCCCGCATCAGGTTGCGGGCGGCCAGGAAGCTCAGCGGGACCGCAACGATGACACCCAGAGTTGTGGCCAACAG
>JBPCTX010000370.1:0-8395 GCA_051011455.1 Acidimicrobiia bacterium
GTTACTCGGTGACCATGCTCAAGGTGGACCCTTACGTCAACGTCGATCCGGGCACCATGTCGCCATTCCAGCATGGCGAGGTCTTCGTCACCGACGATGGGGGAGAGACCGATCTGGATCTCGGCCACTATGAACGGTTCACCGGAGAGAACCTGCGCCGCGACTCAAACGTCACCACCGGGTCGGTCTATCTATCGGTGATCCAGAAGGAGCGGCGCGGCGACTATCTGGGCGCCACCGTCCAGGTCATCCCCCACATCACCAACGAGATCAAGGCCCGGATCCGCCGGTTGGGCGACACCCCCGGCGTCGATGCGGTGATAACCGAGATCGGCGGCACCGTCGGCGATATCGAGATCCTTCCCTTCCTGGAGGCGATCCGCCAATTCCGCAAGGACGTCGGTCCCAGCAATGTTGCCTACATCCATGTGACCCTGGTTCCCTACCTGGCCCCGAGCGACGAGTTGAAGACCAAGCCGACCCAGCACTCGGTGGCCGAGTTGCGCAGTCACGGCATTCAACCCGACACGATCGTGGTCCGGTCCGACCGCGCCATCGACGACTCCGTGCGCCGCAAGATCAGCCTCTTCTGCGACGTCGACCCGGCGGCGGTGATCAGTGCTGCCGACGCCCCCGACATCTATCAGGTGCCGCTGATGATGCAGGCGGCCGGCCTGGACGACGTCATCTGCGAGCACTTGCAGCTCGAAACCCCTGAGCCCGATCTGACCGATTGGATCACAATGCTCGACGGCATCAAGAACGCCACCGAGCCGGTCACCATCGGCCTGGTCGGCAAGTACGTGGATCTGCCGGATGCCTACATGTCGGTGGTCGAAGCTCTCAAGCACGGCTCGGCGGCCAACGGTGTGGCCCTAGACCTGCGCTGGATCCCCAGCGATGACATGGACGGATTGCTGGCCCAGACCTACCTCGACGGAGTGGACGGGATCCTGGTTCCCGGCGGCTTCGGGGTGCGCGGCATCGAGGGAAAGATCGAGGCGATCCGACACGCCAGGGAGCAGAAGATCCCCTTCCTCGGTTTGTGCCTCGGCTTGCAGTGCGCGGTCATCGAATACAGCCGCTCTCTGCTGAAGCTCTCAGAGGCCAACAGCTCTGAGTTCGCCCCTACCACTCCTCACCCTGTCATCGACCTGATGGACAGCCAACAGGACGTTGAGGACAAGGGCGGCACCATGCGCCTCGGCCTCTACGCAGCCAAGTTGGCGGAAGGTTCGCTGGTTCGAAGCCTGTATGGAGAGGAACTGATCTACGAGCGACACCGGCACCGGTACGAGGTGAACAACCGCTATCGAGCCGACCTGGAGGCGGCCGGGCTGCGCCTGTCGGGTACCTCGCCTGACGATCTGCTGGTGGAGATCGTGGAACTGCCGGACCATCCGTTCTTCGTAGGTTCCCAATTCCACCCTGAGCTGAAGTCCCGGCCTACCAACCCGCATCCCCTCTTCGTCGGGTTCATGAAAGCCGCCCTCAGCCACAGGCGGGGAGTGGCCGCCACCACGGTTTCCCAGGACGAGACGGTCGCCGAGTCTCACTGATGGGCGGGTTCCGGCGGCGAGCCGGCGGAATCGTCTACCGCGGCCCCGGGGTCACCGTCGGCAGCTACGAATACGACACCCCCGACGGCTCAGCCATGACTCGCGAAGTGGTGCACGCCCACGAGGGATCGGTGGTGGTACTTCCCTTCACCGGCACTCACGTGGTCATGTTGCGCCAGTTCCGGGCACCCGTCGACGGCGTGATCTTCGAGCTTCCGGCCGGCAAGCGCGATGTTTCGGGCGAAGAGCCTGTCGACACCGCCCGACGGGAGTGCGTAGAGGAGGTCGGCTTGCGGCCGGGCCGCCTGACCCTGCTGCACGTCTTCTACAACAGCCCCGGCTACAGCGATGAGCAATCATGGCTCTATCTGGCAGAGGATCTGCAGCCGGTTCAGACCGACCCGCAGGGACCTGAAGAGGTGGCGGCCGAAGTCGTTGAACTGACTCTGGATGAAGCCCGTGATCTGGTCGCAAGCGGCGAGATCAAGGACGCCAAGACGATCATTGGCTTGTACGCTGTGAGTCGGAGGTTGGCATGATTATCGGGGTTCCCACCGAGATCAAGACGCACGAATACCGGGTAGCGCTCACTCCGGCAGCAGCCCGTGAAGTAGTCGAGCACGGCCATGAGGTGATCCTCGAAGCCGGTGCTGGAGAAGGTAGTGGTCACGAGGACAGCGCCTACGTGGCGCAGGGTGCACGCATTGTGCCCACGGCCGCCGACGTATTCGAGGCCGCCGAGATGGTCCTCAAAGTCAAGGAGCCCCAGCCGGATGAAGTCGCCATGCTATCCCCGGGCCAAATCCTCTTCACCTACCTGCACCTGGCAGCCGACCGCGAACTGACCGTGTCGCTACGGGACTCCGGCGCCATCGGGATTGCCTATGAAACGGTCGAGCTGGCCGACGGCTCACTCCCGCTGCTCGCACCCATGTCGGAGATCGCCGGCCGGATGGCAACCCAGGTTGGCGCTTACTTCCTGGAGAAGGCCGAAGGGGGCCGCGGCATCCTGCTGGGCGGGATCCCCGGTGTGATGCCCGCCAAGGTCGTCGTAGTGGGAGCCGGTGTGGCCGGTGCCAATGCGGCGGTCATCGCGATGGGCATGCAAGCCCGGGTGGTTGCCCTCGATCGAAATGCCGAGAAACTCAGGCATCTCAATTCGCTCTACCTGGGCCACATAATGACGCTGGCCTCCAATCGCCTCACTCTGGAAGAGCAGGTGGTCGATGCCGACCTGTTAGTCGGCGCCGCCTTGATACCCGGGGCCTCTGCTCCCAAGCTGGTCACCGAGGACATGATCAGGAGCATGCGGCCCGGGTCGGTGGTGGTCGATATCTCCATCGACCAGGGCGGCTGCTTCGCCACCAGCCGGCCCACCTCGCACGACGAGCCTGTCTACGAACAGCATGGGGTAGTCCACTACGCGGTTACCAACATCCCGGGGGCGGTCCCCCAGACCTCGACCTACGGCTTGACCAACGCAACCCTGCCCTACGTGCTTCAGCTGGCCGATCACGGTGTTGAGGGAGCGGTCGGCGTTAACGGTGCCATGCGTTCGGGCATCAACGTGGCCGATGGTGAACTGGTCCACTCGGCAGTTGGTGAAAGCCTGGGTCTCGAACACCGGACCGTCGCCGAGGTGCTCGGCTTCTGATCATGGCCGTCCTCGAACAGGACGTTGAAGAGTACCTGGCGGCCCTGTCCGGTGAGCGTGGACTATCGCGTCATACCGTGTCCGCCTATCGACGCGATCTCGGTCAGTACCTTGCCTACCTCGACGGTGTCCCGGCCGGGCCAGGCGAAGTGGCCGGGTTTGTGGAGTCGTTGCACGAGCGCGGGTTGGCCGCCAGTTCGGTGGCCCGCAAGACGGCCGCCGTGCGCGGCTTGCACCGTTTCCGGGTGGCGGAGGGCTTGGCCGATGAAGATCCCACGGTGCTGGTGGACACGATCAAGCGCCCGCGAGCCCTGCCCAAGGCTCTCAGCCTCGACGAAGTGCTGGCGCTGCTCGAGACGCCCGATCCTGCCACCGCCGCCGGCCGGCGCGATCGGGCCATCCTCGAATTCCTGTATGCCACCGGCAGCCGGGTCTCGGAAGCGGCCGGACTGGACCTGGAAGATGTCGATCTCGACTCCGCCACCGCCATCGTCACCGGGAAAGGCAACAAGCAGCGGCTGGTGCCGCTGGGAGGCTACGCCACCCGTGCAATTCAGGCCTATCTGCCGGATCGGCTGGCTATGCGGCGGTCGGGTGGCGATCCCGGCGCCCTCTTCCTCAACCTGCGTGGCGGCCGCCTCAGCCGCCAGGGACTGTGGGGGATCGTGCGCAAGGCGGCCGATCGGGCCGGCATTGAGCCGGATCGCGTGTCGCCGCACGTTCTACGCCACTCGGCCGCCACCCACATGGTGGAGCGGGGTGCCGACCTCAGGTCCGTCCAACAACTGCTCGGTCACGCTACAATTACAACGACACAGGTGTACACCCGAGTGACCCCGCAACACTTGCTCGAGGTGTACGTAACGTCTCATCCACGTAGCAGATGATGGGAAAACGCCATGACGATTGACCTCGACAACGCCCGCAAAGTCCTGCTCGAAGAGCGGGAGAAAGTGGTCCATCAACTCGCCGAGCTGGGCTCGGACGAGAACGGTGATCTCCGTCCCGACCTCGATTTTGGCGAAGGCTTCGCCGACGCCGCCGCCGTGACTTCGGAGCGCACTGAGGTGCTCGGAATCGTCGAGACTCTCAAGCACCAGCTGGACGACGTCGATGCGGCGGTGTCCAAGCTCGACGACGGCACCTACGGAACCTGCCACTCCTGTGGCAAGGAGATTGGCTCCGCCCGGATGGAGGCCCGCCCCACCTCGTTGTACTGCGTGGACTGCAAGACCCGTCGTACCGCCTGAGCCGCGGCTCCCGGTTCTTTGTTCTCTTTCACCGACAACAGCTTGATCGAGGCCGCACTCGTCATTCTCGTGTTGATTCCATCGATAATCGTGCATGAGGTTTCGCACGGTTTCGTGGCCGATCGGCTGGGCGACGACACCGCCCGCCGGGCCGGGCGCCTCACCCTCAATCCGCTGCCGCACATCGATCCGTTCGGGTCGGTGCTCTTGCCGGCCATGCTGGCTCTGGCCGGCGGCCCCCTGTTCGGATGGGCCAAACCGGTTCCCGTCAACGCCGGGCGCTTCACAAATCCGGCCGGCCACATGGCCATAACCGCCCTGGCCGGACCGTTCTCCAACATCGCATTGGCGGTTCTGCTGGGGCGCGTGGTCTTCCCATCCATCGATGGGATACCCCGTGAGATGGTGTTCTGGTTCATCGTCCTCAATCTGTTCCTGGCGGTCTTCAACATGCTCCCGGTCCCGCCGCTGGACGGGAGTCGGCTGCTGCCGCTGGTGTTGCCGGAGCGGGGGCGCCAGATGTACCGGCAGTTCGAGCAGTACGGCTTCGTGGTCCTGTTCGCTCTGCTGTTCTTCTTCGATAACGCCCTCAACTTCCTAACCGACTGGGTGGTGTGGCTGTTGAACCTGGTGATTGTGTGAGCCATCCCCGCACTCTCAGCCACGCCCGTCACCTGGCGGGAAGGATGGTCGGATCGATGCGGGCCCGGCCGCCCACTCCGCGAGAAGAAGCGGAGGTGGCCGGTTTGCTGTCGACCGAGTTGGCGGCCCTGTTCTGGGAACAGCCGGTGATGGATCAGCGCCACGGCATCGATGCGGCCCACTTTGTGCTGGCCAGGCGGCCTGGCGATCAGCCGGCAGCCCGGGCTGCGCTACTTCATGACGTCGGCAAGCGCCGGGCCCGCCTCGGAGTCCCCGGCCGGGTGGCGGCCACGCTGCTGGCCCTGGTCCGTGTCCGCGCTCCCGGTCGCCTGGGCGTGTACCTGGACCATGCCGGTCTCGGCGCCGAAGACCTGGCCGCGGCCGGGGCCGGGGCGCTGGTGGTTGCCTATGCCCGCCATCAAGATGGGCTACGGCCCGCCGAAGTGCCTGAGGACGTCTGGGATGTCCTCCGCCAGGCGGATGGTGAAAAGCCCCGCCCCCCGCGCGAGCCCCAATACGATGGCGACTGATGCGGAGTGTCCATGACTTATGAGGTGAAAACTGCGGTCTTTGAAGGACCGCTCGATCTGCTGTTGCAGCTGATCACTCGTCATCAGGTGGACATCACCCACCTGAGCCTGACCGGGCTGGTCACCGAGTACCTGGCCCACCTGGACGAAATGCGGGAGCTGGACATGGAGGTGACCAGCGAGTTCCTGCTCATCGCCTCCACCCTCATTCAACTGAAAGCCCGCTTTCTGCTCCCCGACGATGCCGAAATGGATCTGGACGAGGAACTGGCCCTGTTCGAGGAACGGGACCGCTTGCTGGCTCGCTTGCTGGCCTGCGCCACTTTCAAAGACGTTGCCGCCGTGCTGGCGCATCGGTTGGCCGGCCAGGCCCGCTACCTGCCCCGCACCGCCGGACTGGACATCGAGGTGCAGCCGGTCGACCCCCAGATTCGCATCGGGATGGGACCGGAAGCGCTGGCCCGCCTGGCCTCCCGCGTGCTGGCCAGGACGGGCGAGCCGGATCTCGACCATCTCGACCTCGACCTGCCCTCGGTGTCGGGCGCCATTGACGATCTTCGACAGCGTCTGCAGGCAGAGCTGGAGGGGGATTTCGACGACCTGACCGACCACCTCACCCGCACGGTTGAAGTGGCGGCCTACTTCCTGGCCATGCTGGAGCTGGCTCGCTGGGGGATGATCGAAGTCAGCCAGCCGCATCGCGATGCTCCTATCAAGATAAGAACCCGCCCGGACGCGGTTGCGGTCGACGGGCTCCACAGCGAATGGATGTGACATGAAGACCCGCTCGATTCTCGAAGCCATCCTGTTTGTGGCTGAACGCCCGGTTCCCGCCGCCGAACTGGCGGAGGTCACTGAGCGGCCTCGCCAGGAGATCATCGAGGAGTTGGAAGCGCTGGCTCAGGACTATGAAGACCGGGAGGCGGGGATGGTGCTGACCGAGGTAGGCGGGGGATGGCGCCTCTTCAGCCGGCCCCAGGCCCGCCCGTACCTCGAGCAGTTCGCGGCCAGCCCGGCGGCCACCCGCCTGTCACAAGCTGCTCTCGAGACGCTGTCGGTCGTCGCCTATCGCCAGCCGGTCACACGGGGCCAGGTCAGCGAGATCAGGGGAGTGGACTCGGAGCGGTCCCTTCAGACGCTGGAACGGCTTGGGCTGGTGGCCGACATCGGGACTGCCCCCGGTCCGGGTAGCCCCATCCTGTACGGCACCACAGAGCTGTTTGTGGAGAAGCTGGGAGTGAACGGGCTCGACGAGCTCCCTCCGCTGGCCGACCACGTCCCGCCCCCGCAGGTGATGGAAGCACTCGAGCGTCCCTTCCGAGGGGGCGCCGATGCCGACCTGGTGGGCGACGACGACTCGTCGGGTTAGGGACCCCTCGTCGAACGGCTCCAGAAACTCATTGCCCATGCCGGCATTGCCTCCCGCCGCACCGCCGAGGATCTGATCCGTGAGGGCCGGGTCACTGTGGACGGAGCGGCCGCCCATCTCGGGCAGAAGGTTGACCCGGAAACCGCCTGGGTTGAGGTGGACGGGATCGCTCTCCCCATCAAGCCTGATCTTGTGTACTACCTGCTCTACAAGCCCGTGGGAGTGATCAGCACTACCGACGATCCACACCAGCGGGAGATGGTCACAGACCTGGTTCCCGACGCTACCCGCATCTACCCGGTGGGGCGCCTCGATGCCGACAGTGAAGGGCTGTTGCTGCTGACCAACGACGGAGCGTTGACCGAGCGAGTGACCCATCCCCGCTATGGGATCACCAAGACCTATCTGGTCGAGGTCGACGGATCAGTGGGAGGAAAAGCGGTGTCGCGCCTAACTGCCGGAGTCGATCTGGACGACGGGCCGGCCCGGGCGGCACGAGCCCGGGTGATCGACACCGGGGAAAGCCGCACCCTGGTCGAGGTCGTGATGACGGAGGGCCGGAAGCGGGAAGTGCGTCGCATGTTCGACGTGATCGGTCACCCGGTACGGCGCCTGGTGCGAGAGGCCATCGGGCCGATTCGAGACCGGCAGCTGAAGCCGGGGGAGTGGCGGGAGCTGAACATGGCAGAGGTACGCTCCCTCTACGCAGCCGCAGAAGAGTCATGAAGTCAATCGACCCGAGCGGTCCGGTGAGCGGGACGGTCCGCCTGCCGGGCTCCAAGAGCATCACCAACCGCGCTCTGGTGGTTGCGGCGCTGGCCCCCGGGACCAGCCGGCTGACAGGAGCGCTACGGGCCGATGACAGCGAGGCCATGATCGACAGCCTGACCCGGCTCGGGGTGCCGGTCTTCTGGGACGGCGACGACCTGGTGGTAGGGGGATCAAACGGGCTGGCCGACATCGGTCAAGCAACTATCGATGTCCGGGGCTCGGGAACCACTGCCCGCTTCCTGACTGCGGCCACCACCATCGGGTCCGGGACCGTCCTGGTGGACGGCAACCGTCGCATGCGCCAGCGCCCGATCGGCGATCTGGTGCGGGCCCTCGGTGAATTGGGGGCAGCAGTAGAGGTCCTGGGAGAAGCGGACCGGCCCCCGGTGCGGGTCACCGGACCGGCGCTGGCAGGCGGGGCGGCCGTCCTGGACGCCTCTCGCTCCAGCCAGTTCGCCTCGGCCGTCCTGCTGGTGGCCCCGTATGCCGACCGTGACGTCGTCCTCGAGCTGTCGGGCCCGGTGGTTTCGCGCCCCTACATCGACCAGACCATTCAGGTGATGACGGCCTTCGGGGCCCGGGCCGGCTGGGACGGGGAGAGCACCTTGATTGTTGAGACC
>JBPCTX010000371.1:0-4044 GCA_051011455.1 Acidimicrobiia bacterium
CGGGGAACCGATCTGGTCGATCGGACCGAACGAGCGCTCGCCACCCACGGCGTAGCGGGGACCGTCGCCGCCTCGGCCGCCCCCGAACATGTCGCTGAACTCATCGGAGACGCGGTCGGAGAAGGCCGGCGCAGGTTCGTTGCCGTAGGGGGCGACGGCACCGTGAATCTGGTTATCAACGCCCTGCTGTCTCATGAGTGGGCCCAACCACCGACCCTGGGGATCTTGCCGGCCGGGACCGGCTGTGACTTCGTGCGGGTGTTCGGGATCTCACAAGACCTGGAGCAGGCCGCTCGCCACCTGACAGGCGAGGAGACCTACCGATCCGACGCGGCGGTGCTGGAAGGTGAGTGGGGTCGCCGCTACTTCATCAACATCGCCCAGGCCGGGATTGGCGCCGCCACCGCCACCACCGCCGACCGGATCGCCTGGATGCGGGGGCTGCGCTACCAGATTGGCTTCTGGCTCACCTTGCCCGGCTTCCGCCGCACCGACGTCACACTGCGGGTGGGGAAGAGGGAGTACCGGGGCGACGCCATTTCGGTCATCATGGCCAATGGCCAGTTCTTCGGGAATGGAATGAACGTCGCTCCCAAGGCGACCGTGATCAGCGGTCGGATCGACGCTCAGGTGATCAGCGCTCGCAAGCGCCAGGCTCCGCTGCTCATGCGCAAGGCGGCGCGTGGTTTGCACCTGGGACATCGGGAAGTGCAACGGTTGGGGGGAGTGGAATTCTCATTAGAGACTAAGGACCCTTGGCCGGTGGAGGCAGATGGTGAATACCTGGGTCTGACACCACTGTCAGGTCGTGTTTTGCCTGCCGTAATCGACATCAAGATCTAGTCGAGAGCGCCGATGACCAGCGGCGGACCGCCCAAAAAGAGGGAACAGAATCCGGGCTGCCGGTGTCTATACTCCCGGCTCAATTCGTGGAGGACGCGAGGGAATGGCACGCAAGAAGTCAACTGAAACGGTTGAACTCGAAGACCAGGCAGAGGAAGTCGCAGACGTCGACGACCTCGATGAGGTCGATGATGCCGAAGATTTGGAAGAGGTCGACGAGTTCGAATCTGACAGCGACGAGCTGGCAGCCCTCGATGGTGATGCCAAGGAGTCCTCAGATGACGACGAGTCGGACGACCTGGACGACGGCGCCGATGAGGCCGATGACGCCGCCCTCGACGAGCTGGAGGCCGCCGAGCTCTCGATGCTCACCCCGGACGAGGCCGCCGAGGTAATCCGGGTGGATGAGGCCGCCGAGGTCGCCTCACTTCGGCGAGCAGAGCTGGCGCTCGACAAGGAAGCCGACTCCGTTGCCGCCGGCGAGTTCGTCTGCTCCAGCTGCTTCCTGGTCAAGAAGAACACGCAACTGGCCAACAAGCGCAAGCAGATCTGCAACGATTGTGCCGGCTGAGGTTGCGGTAGTCATACCCACCTTCAACGAAGCGGAAAACCTCTCCCCGATTGTCTCCGCCGTGCGCCGGCACGGCTACCGGTTGATCATCGTCGACGACAATTCGCCGGACGGCACCGGCGACCTGGCCGATCAGCTGGCGAGCGAGGATGGTCGGGTCAGCGTGGTTCACCGGCCCGAGAAACAAGGCCTCGGCCCGGCCTATGCCGAAGGGTTTGCCGCTGCGCTCACTGGCAGTTCCACTGTGATCTGTCAGATGGATGCCGACTTCAGTCACGACCCGGCTGCCCTGCCGTCCTTGATTCAGGCGGTGGAGGAGGGGGCCGATGCCGCGCTCGGCAGCCGCTACGTCCCAGGCGGTGACGTGCCCGGCTGGCCGTTGCACCGGCGCTTGCTGTCCCGATGGGGCAACCTGTATGCCCGGACTCTTCTCGGCACCAGGATCAACGACATGACGAGTGGCTTCCGGGCCTATCGCTCTGAGGTGCTGCGCTCTCTGCAGCCGGCCACTTGCGAGGCGTCTGGCTACGGGTTCCAGGTAGAGATGGCCCGCCGCTGCCACGATGCCGACTTGAAGGTGGAGGAGATCCCGATAACGTTCCGCGATCGGGTGCGTGGGGAGTCGAAGATGCATTGGCGGATAGCCCTCGAGGCGATGTGGCTGGTGACCGCCTGGGGTGTGCGAAAGAGGTTGGGTCGATGAAGCCGCTCGAGGTGGCGGCCCGTCCGGCCACCATCGATGATCTCCCGGAATTGCTCCGACTCTATCGTCTGCTCGAGGCCGAAATGGAGGGCCTGCGCGGGCTCTGGAAGGAGGCCGACGGGCTTCCCGAACCGGTCGACGAGGCCCTGGCGGATGCGGTTGCCAACCCCGACATCCTGGTTTACATCGGGACCGCCGATGGTGTTCCCTTCGGCTTCATCCTCGGCTACTCGGCTCCCCTTCTTCCCCAGGCCGGCGGTGACCGGATGGCAACCATCAAGCTGGTCTTCACGGAGGAAGAAGCGCGAGGCGTGGGGGTGGGCGAGGCGATGCGAGACACCCTGGTGGAGGCATTTCGGGCCGACGGGCACCGCTGGTTTGACGCCCACGTGCTTCCCGGCCATCGCTTGGCCAAGAACTTCTTTGAGGCGGGCGGCTTCTCAGCCCGTTTCATCATCATGAATCACGAGGATGATTGAGCCTCCCACCATGGCGGTGGGGGCGGTGATCGTGGAGGACGGCCGACTGCTCCTGGTGGAGCGCAGCAATCCGCCGGCGGCCGGGCTCTGGGCTGTTCCGGGTGGGAGGGTGGAGCCGGGTGAGACACTGCCACAGGCAGTGCGACGCGAGACTCGGGAGGAGACCGGTCTGGAGGTGGAGGTGGGCGAGGTGGCCTGGCGGGGATCATCTATCGGACCCGGAGATCCCCCCGAGTGGCTTTTTTCGATCGTCGACTTCTGGGCCACGGCGGTAGGCGGTGCTCTGCAGGCGGGCGATGATGCGGCCCGGGTCGAGTGGGTTCCAATTGAGCAGCTTCGTGCCCGGCCTATCGTGGACACCATGTTTGACCTGGTGAACCAGTTGTGGCCGCAGGGGGAGGATCTGGCGTGAGCGGGGATGCCGTCTCCCTTTTGGTCTCGCTGATCCAGAATGGCTGCGTCAACGACGGCACCCCCGACAGCGGAGGCGAGTACCGGTCGGTTGAGACCCTGCAGGACTTCCTGGGCGCCAGGGGCGAGGTATTCGAGCCTCACCCTGGCCGCCAGAGCGTCGTCTATCGCGTGGAGGGCTCGGTGCCGGGTGCCCCCGCATTGATGTTGATGGGCCACACCGATGTGGTGCCGGCTTCCCGTCACGGATGGCGGCATGATCCGTTCGAAGGTTTGATCGACGACGGCTTCGTGTGGGGGCGGGGGGCGGTCGACATGCTCAACGTGACTTCGGCCATGGCCGCGGCCTTCCGGCCTTACCTGACCGGCGAGCAGGATCCGCTCCCCGGGGATCTTGTTTACCTGGCCGTGGCCGACGAGGAGGCCGGCGGCAAGTTCGGAGCCGAATGGCTGGTTGAGCACCAGTGGCCTGCCGTCGCCTGCGACTACCTGCTCACCGAGGTGGCGTACCCACCCATCACGACCGCCTCGGGAGTGGCCTATCCGGTGAGCGTATCTGAGAAGGGGCCCTACTGGCGCAAATTGACCGCCCGGGGCGTACCGGGCCATGGGAGCCAGCCGCACGGTAGAGAGAACGCCGTCGTCGACCTGGGCCAGGCCATTGCCCGCCTGGCGGAAGCGTCCACTCCGGTGGCCATCACCGACGAGTGGAGGGCGGTTGTCGAGATCCTCGAGATGGGTCCCGAGTTCTCGGCTGCCCTCCTCGACCCCGACCAGATAGATGACGCCATCGAGGCCATCGCGGCCGCAGATCCCGAGATGGCCCGCATTGCCCACGCTCTCACTCACCTGACGGTCAGCCCCAATGTGGTCCACGGCGGGGTCAAGAGCAACGTGATCGCGGAGGAGGGCAGCGCCGACATCGACATTCGGGCGTTGCCCGGCCAGGACGAGACCACGGTTGACGACCACTTCCGCAAAGTGCTCGGCTCCGAGCTGTACGACCGCTTGCAGATCGAGCCGATCATGGATTACCC
>JBPCTX010000372.1:0-3945 GCA_051011455.1 Acidimicrobiia bacterium
GGCCGGAACTTGAGCCGGGTCTCGAATAGCTCCTCATCCGGATCAGAATCGGCCACGATCCCGGCTCCCGCGTACAGGTAGGCCGTTGTGCCTCGCAGCAGGCCGCAGCGAAGCGCTACTGCCACCTCTCCATCGCCGGACGGATCGCACCATCCGATCCCGCCCGCGTACCAACCTCGATCGATCTCCTCGATCTTGTCCAGGAATAGCAAGGAGTCGTCACGGGGAGTCCCGCCGACCGCCGGAGTCGGGTGCAGCACATCGGCTAACTCCACAACCGAGCGGGCTTCGGACAGCCGGCCACTGATCTCGGTCGACAGGTGCTGGACGGTCGGGAACTTGCGGAGGACCGGCTCGGCGGGGACCGCCAGCTCGGTGCTGAGTGGCTCGAGACGTGCACGGATGTCTTCCACCACGTAGACGTGCTCTCGCTGGTCTTTCCGACTGGCGGCGAGGGCGTGACCGAGGCGAATGTCCTCCTGGTCGTCAAACCCCCGGGCGGCCGACCCCGCCAGCGGGTTGGCGCGCAACTCCAGGCCCGAGGTGGCAACCAGCAATTCAGGACTCGCCCCGACGAAGACCGAATCTCCCTCCTGCCATCCGAAGGTGAACGAGTACGGGTAGCCCTCCCGCAACTCTGAGACCAGGTCGAAGGGCCTGGCTGCGATGTCGGTGCGGACGCTGACAGAGCGGGCCAACACTGCCTTCTCTAGCGAACCAGCCCGGATGGCGCTGACCGCTTCTGCCACCGCCCCCCGCCATTCGACCGGTCCCGGACGGGACTCAACCACGTGGTCGGTCGCTTCGAACCCTCGCATCGGAGGGGCGGCGACCAGTCCGAGCAGCAATTCGAGGACATCCCGAGCGGCTCGGCCGGGCGGGACCGCCACGATGAGCCTTGACTCGCTGCCGGTTCGCACGACTGAGACCAGTGGGAGCACTGCGGAGGCGGGAGAGAATCCGTCCCACTCCGCTCTTTGTGGCCCGTGAGGCGAGAAGGAGAACCCGATCAGCACAGGAGCATCCATCTGGTGGCGGCGGATTGCCCGATCGATATCGGGCAGACGATTCGGTCCGGAAGCAGTCGACCTCCAGGCGACGCCGAGGCCCCCGATTTCAGTTCCGGCCGGGGACCTGAAGAATCCCGCCCAACCGGACGTGGCGGCGCCCGCCCTGACCACGGCAAGCGGGTCGAGGTCGGCGGGTACTGAAACCACCTGGAGACGGTCTACAGAAGCGCTCAGCTCAGCGGCGAGCGAATCGATTAGAGAGGGATCAATGAGCCGAATCATGCCGGAAGGAGTGTACCGGGCGAGCGTTCTGTTCCCCGGGGGGCTGGCTTTCACTTCTCTTCCCTCCCAGTAGGGGGAAGTTGGCAGCGCCCGCAGGGCCGATGACGGATGGGGGGAGACCAAGAACGAACAACACCGCTGAGTTCACCGCCTCCCCCACTCCGACCTCAAGGGCAGGGAAGAGCAATGCTCTCACCCCTCCCATGGAGCGAAGCGGAGAAGGAGGAAGGCAAACCTGCGGGTTGCTGAGGGGAGGCGGACTTCTTTCACCCCTCCCGAGGAGCGGGAGGGAGGCAACCCTGCGGGTTGCTGAGGGGAGGGGTGAAAGCTCGTTCCCGTGCTCCCGATTGAGTGATTCACCGCCTCCCCCACCCCGCCTCCGCCTCCGGCGGAGCCACCCCGCCCTCAGGGCGGGGAAGAGCAGTGCTCTCACCCCTCCCAGTGGGGGGATGTGGCAGCGGCCCGCAGGGCCGATGACGGATAGGGGAGACCCCAGCCAACAGGGGCTCTCGAGGTGGGCGGTAAGAATTCAAGCGAGGTGGGTAGGTGTCTCGCACGTCTGATGATCGAGAGACCTACCCACCTCTACCTGCGGTGATGGACAAACAGTCGGGAGGAAGCTGGCTAGGCGGAAGTATCGTCCAGTTCGGCGTCGGGAGCCTCGAATCCGAAGTGGAAGAAACCGCCACCGAATGGGCCACCGTCTCCATGCTTGCCGCGACCGAATGGGGCGAACCCTTCCAGGTCCTCCAGATCCGGCGGGGCCGGTAGGCACTCGTCGAGCTGGGCACGGACCTCGTCGACGGACTCGAAGCTGCCGAGCTCTGCCAGGCAAGAGGCGAGCTCGTCACGATCGACGCCGTGCTGGCGGAATCCAAACCCGAAGCCCTCGCCGAAGCCTTCTCCGAATGGAAAGCCTTCCGGGAGCTCGTCAAGGAAGGGGAAGCCCTCGGGGAACTCATCGCTGAACTGGAACTGCCCGCCGAACCCCGGCCCGATTCCCGGAAGCCCGCAGACCTCGAGTGCCTCGGACAAGCCTTCAATGTCTTCAGTGTCCAGGCCGAACCTGAACGAGCCATCGAACTCCTCTGGGAGCTCTACTCCCTCGTCCTCCAGGCAGGTGAGGAACTCATCAACCTCGGGAGGGATGTCACCATCAAACCGGAGCTCGAAGTGGTCGAGGAAATCCGAGTCGGCGACCGTGGTGGTCGTAGTTTCATCTACTCCCCCGTCCTCTTGCGCTGAGGAACTCAGAGAGGTTGCCATGAGGATTCCGGCCACGATGAGTGTGAGGGTCAGCGCTGCTGCAACCAGGTGCTTCATTTCAGTATCGCTTTCGTCTGGGTCATCGTGATCGTCTCAAGCCGGCCTGAGTGAGCCCTGAGAGAACCCTAAGAATCGGATGAGAGTCGTTGAACGACTGGAAGAGCGAAGGTCGTCACCGCTCCGCCCTCCGGGTGATTCTGGGCCGATGTCGACCCGCCGTGGGTCGAGGCCACCTGGGACACGATCGCCAGACCCAGTCCGGAACCCGGCATCGAGCGGGCTTCGGCCGATCGGTAGAACCGGTTGAAGACGTGAGGAAGGTCCGACTCGGCGATGCCCGGCCCGTGGTCGCGGATGGTCAGCACTCCGCCGACCAGCGTTGCCTCGACACTTCCCCCGGGTGGGCTCCATTTGGCCGCGTTGTCCAGCAGGTTCCCCACCGCCCGACCTAGCCGGCGGGGTACACCCCTGACCACTCCGGGTTGGGTCTCCAGGTGAAACTCGACATCGGAGTAGTTGCGCTCGGCCTTCTCTACCGCGTCCTTCACCAGCGCATCGAAGTCCACTTCGATCATCGACTCGACCGGCTCTTCCTCTCGGGCCGCATCGATGAGGTCGGTGATCAAGAGGTTGAGCTCATCCAGCTGCTCAACCACGTCTTCGACCAGGCCGGCCCGGTCTTCGTCTGAGAGAGCATCCGAGTCGGCGAGCACTTCGATGTTGGTTCGGAGACTCGTGAGTGGGGTCCGCAATTCATGCGAAGCGTCCGCCACCAGCTGCCGCCTGGCGTCCTCCGAGGATTCGAGAGCCTCCAGCATCGTGTTGAAGGACTGCCCGAGCCGGCCCAGTTCGTCCGGCGCGCCCCGCTGGATACGGTGGCTGAGGTCCCTGGTTTCGGCAACATGCTCGGCAGACGCGGTCAGAGCTTCCACGGGGCGAATCGCCAGGCGAGCGACCAGCAAGCCGAGCAGGGCAGCCAGTGCCACCCCGGCCACACTCCCTGCCCCCAGGAAGACGGCCAGGCGGTTGAGCGAATCCTCTACCTCATCAAGCGGGCGCGCGACCTGCACGGCCAGCCCGGGGGCCAGTTGCTGGGTGTAGATCCGCACCGATGCACCGTCGATCTCGACGGTCTCGTAGTACGAGCCACTCTTCACTCCGGCGGCGGTTGCGACAACTTGCTCGTCGATTGGTAGGTAGTCGTAATCGGCTGGGATCTCCAGATCACCGGAGAGGCTGACAAGCTGGCCGTTGATGTCTACCACCTGAGCGAAAGCCGTGGCTCCGCCGAAACGGCCGGCCGGCTGAGCGCCGAAGCCGGCCCTACCGCGCGAGTTCTCGAAGCCGAACCCTCCCTCGAACAGACCTCCCTCGATGAGGTGAATGA
>JBPCTX010000373.1:0-6832 GCA_051011455.1 Acidimicrobiia bacterium
ACTTGCCGTGGTCGACGTGACCGGCAGTTCCTACGATCGGCATGCGCTCGCCAGCGCGGCGGCAACTGCCCCGTCGTCGGAGGGTTCGACCGCCCGTAGGTCGACGATCAGATCGCCGTCCAGTCGACGCGCCACCACCGCCGGCTCGCCGGCCAGCAACGCCAACCATGCTGCGTCTGTATCGACATCGGAGAACCTGAGCACCGGGCTGGGAATCGTTTGTCCCGGCACCGAGCCCGCCCCGACCACCGAGGCTCCGGCCACTACCTCTCCGTCGAGGCCGGACGCGTCCAAGAGTGCTTTCGATCGCCGCTCCAGTTCGCTCTCGTCAGCCGCCGCCATGCTCCAGAAAGGGATCTCCTGACCCCGGTCGTCGGCGTACAGCTCCAAGGTGGCGGCCAGAGCCGCCAGCGTGGGCCCATCACATCGCATGGCACGGGCTATCGGATGACGGCGGAGCCGGTCCACCAGTCTGCGGTCCCCGGCGATGATCCCCGCCTGCGGGCCTCCCAGCAGCTTGTCACCCGAGAACAGGACCAGGTCGGCGCCGCTCGCCAGCGCCTGACGGGCGGCCGGCTCCCCCTGTAACCAGGGAGGCGGGGGACCCGAGATCCACGGAACCTCGCTATCGAGAAGTCCGCTGCCGATGTCGGCAACCAGTGGGATCCGGTGCCGATGGGCCAACTCGGCCAGGTCGCTCATCGAGGCTTCCTCGGTGAAGCCCACCGTGCGGTAGTTGGAGGGGTGCACCTTCAGGAGCATGGCGGTCTCGGGCCGAATCGCTTCCCGATAGTCCGAGGGCCGGGTCCGATTTGTCGTGCCCACTTCGACCAGCCACACGCCGGCCGCGGCCATCAACTCCGGCAGGCGAAACGAGCCGCCGATCTCAATCAACTCACCGCGCGAGATCACTATCTGGCGGTCGGTCCCAAGCGCAGCCAGCGCCAGGAAGAGGGCTCCGGCGTTGTTGTTGACGACCAGGGCGGCGTCGGCTCCAGTCAGGGATGCGATCAACCGGCGGACATAGGATCCACGGCCACCTCGAGAGCCCTGGTTGAGATCGAACTCCACGTTCCCGTAGGTGCTCATGGCGGTAGCGGCCGCCCGGGCGGCCTCGGGGTGGAGCGGGGCCCGTCCCAAATTGGTGTTGAGCAGCACGCCGGCCGCGTTTACCACCGGCCGCGGCCGGATCCGGGACAATCCCTCTAGTTGGCGGCGGGCCTGGCCGGAAGGATCGGCGTTCCTCCCAGCCGTCAGCTCCCGGCGGGCTTCGTCGAGGGCCGTGCGGGCGATCTCGGCCGTGACAGACCTGGCCCAACCGTGCGGCTCCAACTCCGCCATCAGATCGTTTACGGACGGAAGGTCGCGCAATTCCATGCCGGCCAGATTACGGCAAGCCGGGCCGATATCGCCGGGGCTACGCTGCCGGAGGTATGCAGATCCGCTTCGACGACCTCCGCCCGGGCCGGGAGAGCAGCCTCGGATTCATCGAGCCGGTCGAGATCCTGCGGACAGACTCCCCCGCCACGGTCCCGGATCTCCTGACGGCCGCCGAGCAGCGAGCGTTGGCCGGATCCTGGGTGGCCGGGTTCCTTGCCTACGAGGCGGCGGGCGGTTTCGACGCCGCACTGGAAACGCATCCCCCTCGTCCCGATCTGCCGGTGGCGTGGTTTGCCGTTTTCAAGGCTCCGGTGGCAGATCCGCCCTGGCCACCGACGGCTCCGTATCGACTGTCTGATTGGGAAGCCGATGCCGACGCCGACGAGTACCGGTCGGCTCTGGACACCATTCATCATCACATCGGCGCCGGCGACACCTACCAGGTCAACTACACGATGCGGATGCGGGGGCGCTTTGCCGGCGATCCCGTCTCCGCCTACCGCGACCTGTTGGCCGCCCAGGTCGGGGGGTTTGGTGCCTACCTCGACCTCGGTGATGAGCAGATCCTGTCGGCGAGTCCCGAGCTGTTCTTCAGATGGGATGAGGATGGGATCACAACCCGGCCGATGAAGGGCACGATCGGACGGGGGCGATGGTCGGCCGAGGACGAGGAGCAGCGAATCCGGCTGGCTGCTTCGGAGAAGGACCGGGCCGAGAATCTCATGATTGTCGACCTGCTTCGCAACGACCTGGGCCGCATCGCTCGCTTCGGGTCGGTTGAAGTTCTGGATCTTTTCGCCATCGAGCGGTTCCAGACCGTGTGGCAGATGACCTCCACCATCCGGGCTCAGCCGCGAGAGGACGTGGGTCTGGCGGATGTGATGGCCGGGCTATTCCCGTCGGGTTCGGTCACCGGTGCCCCCAAGGCGCGCACCATGCAGATCATTCGTGATCTGGAGTCCTCACCCCGGGGCATCTACTGCGGGGCCATCGGCCTTTTGGCCCCGCCCGGATCTGGAGAGCCGAGAGCACAGTTCAATGTGGCGATACGGACCCTGGTCGTCGATCCGGTGGTGGGATCAGCCGCCTACGGCACCGGCGGTGGCATCACATGGGACTCGCGCACTGAAGACGAACACAACGAGGCCTTATTGAAGGCAGCCGTGCTCACTCACCATCGGCCGCCCTTCTCGCTGCTGGAGACCATGAGGTGGAGCCCGACTGAGGGCATATTCCGCCGCCACGGCCACGTTGGGAGGATGCAGGCATCAGCTGCCTACTTCGGAGTCCCATTTCCGGCGGCTGCCATCAAGGCCAAGCTCGACGGGGTGACCGCCGAAACAGAGCTCCGGGTCCGATTGCTGTTGGATGCCGACGGGTCGGTCGAGGTGGAAGTCGAGCCGCTGAAGTCGGGCGAAGGACCGGTCCGGCTTGCCGTCGACACTCATCCGATCGAGGACCAGAACGTCTTTCACTTCCACAAGACCACCAACCGCACCGTCTATCAGGAAGCCGCGGGGCGGCATCCTGATGTCGACGACGTCGTACTGGTCAACCGTGCGGGGATGGCCACCGAGACCACCAGCGCCAACCTGGCGGTCCGATTAGGGGAGGAGTGGGTGACCCCGCCAGTCGGCGATGGTTGCCTGCCCGGGGTCCTGCGGGGCCAGTTGGTGGCCGAGGGAACTCTGCGTGAGCAATCGGTTCCGGCCGAATCGCTGGGCCGGGCGGATGAGCTGGCCATCGTCAGCTCCCTGCGTGGCTGGAGAGTGGCGCGGCTGGCGGACGGACCATAAGGCCGGGCGCGGCGATAGCCGGCGGAATAATGGGCTCATGGATATCACCCGCATTCTCGCTCCCAACCCGGGCCCGTTCACCGGGGCCGGGACCAACACCTACCTGATTAGCTCGGATGGCCAGGCGATCGTCATCGATCCCGGTCCCGTGCTGGAGCAACATCTCGGCGCCATCCGGAGCGCGATCGACCAGCTGGAGCTAGTCGCGATCCTGGTCACTCATCACCATCTGGACCACTCGCCCGCCGCTAACCCGCTGGCGGCCGAGTACGGCGTCCCGTCGGTCGGGTTCGGCAGCTATGGAGGGTTTCAAGCAATCTCGCCGGTTGCCGATGGTGATGTTGTCCACGTGGGAACAGAGGTGATCGAGGTGCTCCACACACCCGGCCACACCCCAGATTCGCTGTGCTTCGCTGTCACCGATGGCGTCTTCACCGGCGACACCATCAAGTCAGGCACCACCGTGGTGGTGGAGGACATGTCTGCCTACATGACCACCCTGCAACGGCTGGCGGATCTGGCTCCACCCCGCTTGTTCCCCGGGCACGGTGAGATGATCGACGACGGTCCGGCCGCCCTCGCCGACTACATCGGTCACCGCCGCCGGCGCGAGGAGCAGGTCCTGTCCGCCCTGGCCGACGGGCCCCGCGACCTCGATGGTGTCATCACCCGGGTCTATCCGGAGCTGGATCCCGCCCTGATTCCGCTGGCCACCCAATCTGCCGTCGCCCATCTCCGCAAGCTGGAACTCGACGGGTTGGTGGCGCGAACGGCCGAACAGTGGGTCCTGCGGTGAGACGGGTCCTGATCGCCGCAGTCGCCCTCGCGATGCTGATCGTTGCCGCGGGGCCCGCCCCGGCCATCACCGAGGAGGACCTGCGTGATCTTCGCTTGCAGCTGCAGGAGGCCCTTGGTGAGTTGGAGACTGCCACCTGGGATCAGCGCATCGCTCGCGACACGGTCGGGTTGGTGCAATTCGAGTACGACGAGCTAGCCGCCGAGGCCGAGACCGCGGTGGCCGAATACAACGGCCAGATCCGCACGAGTGGAGAGCGGTCACTGGCCCTCTTCATCGGATCGCCGGGCAACACCTGGTCGGAGCGGGCCATCAGTCGCCGCTATCTGGCAGCGACGCTTGAAGCCGATAAGTCGGATCGGGCCCAGCGGGCCGACGAGATCGCCGCCATCCGCGACAGCCTTGACTACCTGGCCGCCGAGATCGTGACCTTCACAGAGGCTGAGGTGGAGGCGACCGCCCGCATTGCCGAGTGGGAGGCGCAGGTTGCCGTTCTCGACTCGGATTACTCGACGCTGGCCGCTGCCTACGAGGTGGAGCTTCAGTACAACGCCACCACGACCACCACCGGGGTGCCGGCCACAACCACCACCAGCACCACCTTGCCTCCCACAACCACTACGACCGCAACTCCTACTGCGACGACGACCACCAGCACCGTGGCGACCACCACTACGACCACGACCGCTCCCTCGGCCACCACCACCACCACCGTGGCCCCGCCAACCACCACCACGACCACCACTGCTCCGATCCCGGTCGACGGTCTGGTGTGTCCGGTGCAGGGCCCCCATCACTTCCGCGATAGCTGGGGAGCGCCCCGCTCGGGCGGCCGCACCCACAAGGGCGTCGACATGATGGCCGACCGCGGAACACCGCTGGTGGCGATCGAATCGGGAACGGTGGGCCGGCTCTCGAATGGCGGCCTGGGCGGGATCACCGTGTGGCTGCTGGGTGACAGTGGCACGGAGTACTACTACGCCCACCTGGATGCCTGGGCTCCGGGACTAGCTCAGGGTCAGCGCATCGACATCGGCGGGTCGCTGGGAACCGTGGGCAGCACAGGCAACGCCCCCGAGGAGTGGCCTCATCTCCACTTCCAGCTCCATCCCAACGGGGGAGAGGCCGTCAATCCCTACCCGACCGTGGACGCCATCTGCCGCTGAGCTGGGGTCCCTTTGCCGCTGGTAGCGTGCCAGCATGCGCGACCCCCGGTACGACATCCTGTTCGAGCCGGTTCAGATCGGGCCGGTAACGGCTCGCAACCGCTTCTTCCAGGTTCCCCATTGCAACGGCATGGGGTACCGCGATCCCAGCGCGGTGGCCGAGATGCGGGGAATCAAGGCCGAGGGCGGCTGGGCAGTCGTGTGCACCGAAGAGGTGGAGATCCATCACACCACCGACTTCACTCCCAGCATCGAGGGAAGGTTGTGGAGCGACGCCGACATACCTGCCCTGGCCCGCACCGCCACCAGGATTCACGAGCACGGTGGCCTGGCCGGGATCGAGCTGGCTCACAACGGCATGCACAGCCCCAACTACTACACCCGGGCCACGCCAATGGGGCCGGGCCACCTTCCAGTCACCACTTCCGGGTACGACCCGGTGCAGGCTCGCCGCATGACCCGCGAGGACATCGCCGATCTGCGCCGCTGGCATCGGGCCGCGGTCCGGCGCTCGCTGCAGGCCGGATTCGACCTCGTCTACGTCTACGCCGGCCACAACATCGGTGGCGTGCATCACTTCCTTTCGCCCCGCTACAACCAGCGCACCGACGAGTACGGAGGGAGCCTTCCCAATCGCATGCGCCTGCTGCGTGAGCTGATGGAGGACGCCGTGGAGGAAGCGGACGGCCGGGCGGCCATCGCTTGCCGGATAACCGTCGATGAGCTCATCGGCGAGGCCGGCATCACCCGTTCCGAAATCGAGGAGGTTATTGGAACGCTGGGTGAGGTGCCCGACCTCTGGGACTTCGTTCCCGGCAGCTGGTCCGACGACTCGGTGACTTCTCGCTTCGGTCCCGAGGCTCACCAGGAGGATTGGGTGCGGGGCCTCAAGCAGTTGACCAGCAAGCCGGTGGTGGGAGTGGGCCGGTTCACCTCACCCGACACGATGGTGCGGATGGTCAGCCAGGGGATTCTCGACTTCATCGGCGCCGCCCGGCCGTCAATCGCCGATCCCTTCCTGCCGCAGAAGATCGAGACAGGGCGGATTGACGAGATTCGCGAGTGCATCGGCTGCAACATCTGCGTGTCCGGTGACTGGACCAACTCGCCCATCCGCTGCACTCAAAACCCCACCATGGGCGAGGAATGGCGGCGGGGCTGGCATCCGGAACGAATCGAGTCGCGGGGTAGCGAGGCAAGGGTGCTGGTGGTGAGGGGTGGGCCGGCCGGCCTGGAGGCCGCTCAGTCGCTGGGCAGACGCGGTTATCCGGTGGTCCTGGTCGAGGGCAGCCGGCAGCTGGGGGGAAGGGTGACCAGAGAGTCGCGCCTGCCCGGACTGGCCGCCTGGATCCGGGTCGTCGACTACCGAAGGGGCCAGTTGGAGCAGCTGCCCAATGTCGAGCACTACTTCGAGAGCACGATGGCGGCCACCGAGGCGCTCACCTACGACTTCACCCACATTGCGGTTGCCACCGGGTCGACGTGGCGGCGGGACGGAGTGGGAAGGTGGCATACCCGGCCAATGCCGATCGATGGCCGGATGGAGGTGTTGACACCCGACGACATTATGCGGGGGGAGCGCCCGCGGGGCCGGCGGGTGGTCCTGTATGACGACGACCACTACTACATGGGCGGGGTGCTGGCCGAACTGCTCGATTCCGAAGGTTTCTCGGTAGCTCTAGTCACTCCCGCCC
>JBPCTX010000374.1:0-16331 GCA_051011455.1 Acidimicrobiia bacterium
GATTCCGAGATCGGAGCGTTCTTTGAGCCCCGGCCCGAGCACCGGGGCACAGTCGGGTCTTTGCATGGAGGAGTCATTGCCGCAGCCCTCGACGAGATCTGCGCCTGGACCGCGGTTCTGCTGGCCGACACGATGGCCGTGACTGCCACCCTCGACCTCCGATTTCGGCACCCGGGCGAGACCACCGACCGGTTCACGCTGACCGGCCGACTGGGCGAGGCCTCCGGCCGGCGTCTGCGGATCAACGCCACGTTGGATCGCGACGAGACGGTGATTGCTGAGGCTCGCGGCCTATTCCTGGCCACCGACCCGGTCGCCTCGCTGTGGCCGTCAAGCTCCTAAGCGGTCAACCGGCTAGGGAATGAAGATGTCGTCACGGTTGTAGCGAGCAGCCTGGCGCCGACTGCGGCCGGGGAGACCTGCCACCCACACAATGAACCGCAGGAGAGCAGCCAGCGCCAGCAGGACCAGCATCAACACCAGAGCGAGGCGCGGTCCGCGGAAGTTGCCGACCCGGCACGAGTCAATGCCCCGCTCGCAGATCCCCCACCCGGTTCCGTCGCCGGTCAGATCGAGCAGGATCAGCAAAGGGACGGCCCCCACGGCCAGAATGGCGAGGACGGCGACCAGCACGAGGGCCCGGACGAAGTAGGGGTGCATCGACCGCGATGGTAGTTGCGGACGCAGTTTTGCGAGGCGCATTCCCGAGTGTCCCGGCCGGATTTGCATTGATCCGCCCGACCCCGGATAATTACACACCTGTAACTAGGCGACCCCCGGGCGGGACTGTGTATTTCGAAGAGCCGTTCACCAGCGCCGAGCGCTCCATCCTCTCCCATTACTTCACCAATCTCGACGGTCCGGTTTTCGCCCTGACCAACCTGCCCGAGGTGGTGAAGGGAGCACTCTTCGCCCGCTACAGCCGAACCCACAAGTCCCTGCGCCGCCTGCTACTCGATGAGTTCGTCACCGACCCCGAGCATGGCATCTCCGCCATCGCCGAACGGCTGGAAACAAACGACTCTGTGGTCGCCACCGACAAAGCCGAGGCCCTCTACCAGCGGGTGTTCAGCGAGTACGGAGACGACTCTGTGGCACAGCTGGGCGGTGTCCACCTGGCCACCGAACAGGCTTCCAACCTCCTGACGAAGGTGCTGGAGCGGGGTCGCCTGGCCGCCTACCTGGAGCAGAGCACCCGCTACATCTATTACGACCGTCCGCTCGGCGATCGCTACCGCTACTTCACGCCCGACGAGATCGCCGCCGCCGGGTTGCACGACGAGTTCACCACAACGATGGATTGGCTGTTCGGGGCCTACTCGGAGCTCATCGCCCGCCTGGTCCCCCACTTCGAAGAGCAGTTCCCACAGGAGCCGGGAGACTCAGACTTCGTTTGGAAGTCGACTATTCGGGCCAAGGCCTGCGACGCGGCCAGGGGCCTTTTGCCCGCTGCCACCACTTCGAATGTCGGCATCTATACCACCGGACAGGCCTACGAATCCTTGTTGTTGCGGATGCGGTCTCACCCGCTCAGCGAGGTGCGTGCTTACGGTGACCTGATGCTGGAGGAGTTGCGCAAGGTGATCCCCTCCTTCGTCAAACGGGTCGACATCCCCGAGCGGGGCGGGGAATGGAGCCGGTACCTGGCGGACATCAGATCAGAAATGGAGCAGCGCAGTCAGGAGCTGGGCGCCAAGCCGGAAACCCGCCCCGAAGTGGTGCTGACAGACTGGGACCCGGATGGGGAACGCAAAGTGGCGGCTGCCGCCCTGTACGCCCACAGCAATCTCCCGGACGACCAGCTCCTGTCGATGGTCGGCGAGCTCGGCGAGGCGGAACGGGCCGCCCTGATTCGCTCATACGTGGGGGATCGCTCAAACCGACGCCACAAACCCGGCCGTGGAATGGAGCGGACCGGGTACCGGTTCGACATCCTCTGCGACTACGGCATCTTCCGGGACCTGCAGCGGCACCGGCTGATGACCCTCGACTGGCAGCGGCTCAGCACCGAGCACGGCTACGTCACCCCCGACCCGATCCGGACGGTAGGCGCCACAGATCTGTGGGACGAGGCGATGGATCGGGCCGCCCACCTGGCCGAGCGTGTCGAGGCAACCGCGGGACCGCAGGCTGCCCAGTACGCAGTCCCATTTGCCTACCGCATCCGTTTCTACATGGATCTCAACGCCCGCGAGGCCTTCCACCTTCTCGAGTTGAGGACTGCCCGGGGCGGCCATGCCGACTACCGCCGGGTGTGCCAGGAGATGCACCGCTTGATCCGCGATCAGGCGGGCCACCGTCTCCTCGCCGACGCGATGAGCTACGTCGACTACAACGACTACGAGTTGGGCCGGCTGGAGAGCGAGCGGAGGTCGGAGGCCAGGCGTCAGGCAGTCGGCGCAGCCGAACCGGCCAACTGAATCCTGGCGACTAGCGTCCTGGTATGGCAGAACTAGATGTTGATGCCCTCGTCGAGCGATTTCGAGAGCGAGCGGAGGCCGTGAAAGACCGGGGCCTTCCGCCCGTCGCAGGCGATGAGCGCCAGTTGTTCATCAAGCAGGCCGAGCTGGACTACATGGACTTCGGCCTGGTGGGATCCGCCGACTGGGCAGTGGAGGACGGCCAACTAGTGCTTCGCATTCCGCTGGCCGGTGACGGCGACTAGCGCCTTGCTCGATCGCTCGCTATTGCTGGTGAGTGGCAAGGGGGGAGTGGGGAAGTCCGCGGTTGCGGCGGCCCTCGGAGTGGTTGCCGCCCGGCGAGGACAGTCGGTCCTCGCCATCTCGATGACCGATGATCCTGGCCTGGCTGCCCACTTCGGGGTCGATCGGCTCGGCTACAACGCCCAGGAGGTTCGGCCCGGGATCCACGCCCTCGCCATCGATCGCTCCCGGGCGCTCGACGAGTACATCCGCCTCCAATTGCACGCCCCGAGAGTCGCTCCCCTCGGCCCGGTTGCTCGTGGCCTCAACGCTCTGGCCGACACCGTGCCCGGGATCCGCGACATCATCACCATCGGCAAAGCTCTCTTCGAGTCGGGCAAGGGCAGCTGGGACCTTGTCATCGCCGACGCCCCTCCTCTCGGCCAGATTGCCTCCTACCTGCGAGCACCCGTCACCATCGCCGGCCTGGTCCCGATGGGCCGGGTCCGCGATCAGGCAGTCCAATATGAAGCCCAGCTGACCGACCCCGATCACACTGCCATGGTTCTGGTGGCTACTCCCGAAGAGCTCCCGGTGGTCGAGACGGTTGAGGCCTACGACGAAATCTCCCAGCTGGTGGATGTGGCGGGTGTGATCGCCAACCGGGTACTCGATCCGCTCGGAGTGTCTGAGCAAACCCTGACGGGACAGGCCGCCGGCCCGCATCGAGATGCCGGGATGCTTCACCGGGGGTTGCACTCGGCCCAGCGTCGCTGGATCACCGAATTGCCCGAGGGCCCCACCGTCCCCTACCTATTCGGTGTTCACACCCCCGGCGAGGTGGCGGTGCTGATCGCCGATCAGTTGGGCGCCGAGCTATGACGCGGTCGATCCTGGTCACCGGAGGGGGCGGAGTCGGCAAGACCACCATCGCCGCCGCCATCGGAGCCGCCGCCGCCGAACAGGGGTTGCACACCCTGGTTCTGACGGTCGACCCGGCCAGGCGTTTGGCGACTGCCCTCGGTCTCGAGCAACTCGGCAACCACCCCGAGCCCAACCCCCGGCTCGATGGACTGTATGCGGCCATGCTCGATTCCGCAGCCTCCTGGGACGCCATTGCCTACCGGCATGCCCCCGCCGAGGTAGCCGACCGGCTGGTCACGAACCCGCTGTTCGAGGCGGTGGCCGGCCGGTTCCCATCCGGTCAGGCGTACGCCGCCGCCGAGGAGATGGCGTTCCACCTGGAGAGTGGCGAATGGGATCTGGTTGTAATCGACACTCCGCCGGCCTCGGGCGGGATTGAGTTCTTTGCCGCCCCCTCGCGGATGCGCGAGCTGGTTGGAGGCCGGCTGCTGCGCTGGCTGACCGGAGCGCGGCTCCCGGGACGCAGGGGTCTGTTCAACCTGGCCGGCCGGCCGGCTTTGCGCCTGGCCGACGCCCTGCTGGGTGGCCCCCTGCTCGAGCAGGTGGCCGAGTTCCTGTTCGACCTGCGCACGACCTACGACGGCATCACGACCAAGGCAGTCGCCATCGAGCGACACTTCGCCGAAGCAACAACCGTCGTGGTCACCACTGCCGATCCCGGGCCGCTGCATGAGGCTCTCCGCTTTCACGAGGCCGGTATCGAGCCCAGGCTGGTGATCTTCAACCGGGCGCTGCCGGAAGACTGGGCCGGTCCCGTTGAGCCGCTCGCCGACGGTCGGTCGGCGGCCGCCCTCAACCACAACCTGGAGCGCTGGGCTCTCGAAGTCCGCCGCCAGGAAGACGCCAGGGCCGACTTCAGCGGAAGGGTCGGGACCCCGCTGGTGACCGTCCCGTGGCTGGCCGATGCGCCGGTGGATCTGGAAGGACTGCGGGCAGTTGTGGCGGGTTCGCCCGGCCTCTCGCTCCAGGCGCTGGGGGTCTAAGCCGGCCCGGCCCCCTTCGGGCGGAACCGAATGTGCTTCCGGCGACGTCTCACCTTGAACAAGACGGGAGGCCGTTATGGGACGCTGGAACCCTCGCTCACCCTGGCTGGTGGGGTTGTTGATGGTGGTTGTGATCGCATTGGTTGCGACGGCCTGCTCAGGGGGTGAGGATTCGGCGGACACGACGTCGGCCCCGATGGCCACAACGGTTGCCGCATTCGACTCCGCGGGTGGTGGCGATGGGGGCGGGGAGGTCGGCGAGCAAGCCGCCGCATTCCGGGCTGAAGCTCTGACCGACAGCTCGGATCTAGCCAACAGCCTCGGCAACGATGGAATCGACCCGATCGTCTTCCAAACCGCCGACCTGGGCCGGGACATCATCTTCGTCGCCGACATGACCGTCGCGGTCACCGACGTGCCGGCAGCCGGCGATGCAGCTACCCGGGAGATTGCCCAATTGGGTGGTTTCCTATTCGGACAGCGGACCACCGGCGCTCCCAATCCGGTCAGTGTTCTGACCTTCAAAGTCCTACCGGAAGACTTCCCGGAGGCACTCGACCGCCTCGGAGAAATCGGCGAGGTGCGGGCGCAGAACATGTCAACCAGCGACGTCACCGAACGCATCGTCGACCTCGAGAGCCGGATTCTGAGCGCAGAAGCCAGCGTTGAGAGGCTGAGAGAGTTGCTCTCCAGCGCCGGCGCGGTCGCGGTGGTTGTGCAGGTGGAAACTGAGTTGCTGCAGCGTGAGACCCAACTGGAGACTCTGCGCGGGCAGCTGCGCACGCTCACCGACCAGGTGAGCCTGGCCACCATCGTGGTCACTCTCACCGAAGCCCTCGACCGGCCACTGGTGGCACTTGAAGTCACCGCCTACCCCGGGCACGATGGGCTCGGGCAGTCGTGCCACGGCGAAGCAGGCCTCAGTGTGGAAGAGGGTGCCGCGGCGACCATTTGCTTCGAAATCATCAACCGCGGCGATACTCCACTCACCGGATTCGAGCTGAACGATCCCGTTCTCGACCTGGAGCTCGACGACCTGATCGTCGTGTTCGGGGAGACGGCGGACACGATCGAGCCGGGCGAGAGCATCATGTTGGCCACGGAGATCGAAACCGAACGAGACCTGCGCACCCAAACCCGGGTGACCGCCACTCCGGTCAACCAGGAAGGGCAGCCCTTGACCGGTCGAACGGTCGCCGCCACTTCCACGATCTTCATCAATGCGGTGGACCCCGGCGGAGTGCCGGGCTTCACCGATGGCCTGACTGCCAGTCTCGGCTTCCTGGCCGATCTGGGACGGGTGATCATCCTGAGCCTGGGAGTGGCCCTGCCATTCATGTGGCTGATACCGATTCTGGTGTGGTTGCTGGTCCGCTGGCGCCGCCGCGACCGGGTGATACTCGAGGAGGGTCCGGCTCCGGGCTAGGCCAGAGCGCGGGCGCCGAGGAGCTCCTTGAGCTCGGCATAGAGAGCCGAGCGCGGCTCGACCCGGAAGTCGTCGCCCAACCGCAGCACCTTCATCTCACCCGACTCATTGGTCATGTGGAGGAACACCGGGGCGCCTCCTGGATGGTTGTGCAGCACCGACTTGAGCCGGGTGACCAGCGCCTGGGACATGGCGGTCGCCGCCACCTTGATCCGCAACGCCCCGTCGGGCCGCAGGTCAGGCTCCGTGATTGTGGATGCCACCACCTTCACATCGTCACCTCGATGGTCTAGACGTCCGGTCACAACCAGGATGGCATCCTCCCGCACCAGTGGCCCCACCTCGGCCACCGTCCGGGTGAAGCAGATGACCTCGACTCCCCCTTCCAGGTCCTCGAGCTCGAAGAAGATCATCGGGTCACCCTTGCGGGTGTAGCGACGCGTGATGGAGGAAACCATGCCACCGATGGTGACCTCGGTCCCGTCGTCCATCTCGAACAATGCCGGGATCGGCGCAGTGACCAGGCGCGCCATTGCAGGCCCAACCGACAGCAAGGGGTGGTCGGAGATGAACAGCCCGAGCATCTCCTTTTCGAACCCGAGCTTGATCTTCTGGTCCCACTCCTCGGCCGGGATCTCAACCGCCGAGATCTCGAGCGCCGACTCGGCCCCCCCGAACAGGCTGTACTGGCCGGCATCCTCAGCCCGGCGCCGGGCCACCGTGTTCTCCAGTTGCTGCTCGAACACCAGGGTCAACCCGCGCCGGCTGTGGTCGAGCGAGTCAAAGGCGCCTGCCTTGATCAGCGACTCAACAGTTCGCTTGTTCAGCACGGAGAGGTCAACCCGGTTGATGAAGTCGGTGAAGTCGGCAAATGGGCCGTTCTTCTCCCGCTCGGTGAGGATTGCCTCGACTACGCCCTCCCCCACGTTTCGGATCGCCGACAGTCCAAATGGAATCGACTCGTCGCGGGCGATGAAATCTGACTCGGAGCGGTTGATGTCCGGGGTCAGGACTTCCACTCCCAGCTGGCGGCACTCGTTCAGGTCGAGGGCGGTGCGATCCTTGTCCCGATTGGTGGAGGTGAGCAGGGCCGCCATGTAGGCGGCCGGGTAGTGGGCTTTGAGCCAGGCAGTCTGATAGGCCACCAGCCCATAGGCCGCCGAATGGGACTTGTTGAAGCCGTACCCGGCAAAGTGCTCGATGTAACCGAACAACTCGCGACCCAGCCCCTCCGGGTGTCCGTTCTGGATGCAGCCGGCGACGAATTTCTCTTCCTGCTTGGCCATGACGGATGCGATCTTCTTGCCCATCGCCTTGCGCAGCGAGTCGGCTTCGGCCATCGAGAAGCCTGCCATGGTGCGAGCAACCTGCATCACCTGCTCCTGGTACACCATGATCCCGTAGCTGTCGGCCAGGACCGGTTCCAGGTCGGGATGCAGGTACTCGACGGTCTCCCGGCCGTTCTTACGATCTGCATACTTCGTGTGCATTCCGGCGCCGAGCGGCCCGGGACGGTAGAGGGCATTGAGGGCAACGATGTCGCCGAAGTGGTCGGGCTTCAGGTTGCGCATCAGCCCCCGCATCGGCCCGCCCTCCAGCTGGAAGACGCCGATCGAGTCTCCTCGCTGCAGCATCTCGAACACGGCCTGGTCGTCGAGCGGGACATGGTCGATGTCCACTCGCTCGCCGGTGTTGGCCTCGATGATCTCCAGAGCTCGCTCGATGGTGGAAAGGTTGCGAAGGCCGAGGAAGTCCATCTTGAGCAGGCCGAGCGCCTCCACTGCGTGCATCTCGTACTGAGTGACGATCTCGGACTCATCACCCTTCTGCTGCAGCGGCACGATCTCTGTGAGCGGATCGGGGGCAATCACGACCGCAGCCGCATGGATGGAGTCCTGGCGGCGCAGTCCCTCAAGGCCGCGAGCGGTTTCGACCACGCGCCGGGAGTCGCCGTCAACATCAATCTCATCTCGCAAGCCGGCGGCGGCTGCATAGAAATCCCGGATGGCCGGATCTGCTCCCCGGCCCGGATCCATTAGACATTGCTCGAGGGTGGCCTCAACGCCCAGAATCGCCGGCGGCATCAGCTTGGCCAGCTTGTCTCCCTTGCCGTATGGGAAACCGAGCACCCGGGCTGCGTCGCGGATGGCCTGGCGGCCCTTGATGGTTGAGAAGGTGATGATTTGGGCAACGTGGTCCGACCCGTAGCGCTCGGTGCAATACCTGATCACATCGGAGCGGTAGCGCTCGTCGAAATCCATGTCGATGTCCGGCATCTCGCGGCGGCCCGGGTTGAGGAATCGCTCGAAGATGAGGCCGTATTCGAGCGGATCGAGGTCGGTGATCCGGAGGCAGTAGGCGACGATTGACCCGGCTGCGCTTCCCCGGCCCGGCCCGGTGCGAATCCCCTGCTCACGGGCATACCGGATCAGATCCCACACGATCAGGAAGTAGGCGGGGAAGCCCATCTCCGAGATGACCTGCAGCTCGTACTCAACCCTCTCGCGGACCTCATCGGGCAGCACATCGCCGTAGCGTTCCCGGGCTCCGGCTTCCACCAACTGGCGAAGGTACGACTCCTCGGTTTGTGATCCGGGAACCGGGAAGCGCGGCAGCAGGATCTCCCCCATCGGGATGGTGGTCTTGACCCGGGAGGCGATCAGCAACGTGTTGTCACAGGCCCCGGGATAGTCGGTTTCCGGGAAGAGGGCCCGCATCTCGGCCGCCGACTTGAGGTAGTAGCCGGTGCCGCTGAATTGGAACCGGTTCGGCTCGTCGATGGTGGCTCCGGTCTGGATGCAGAGCAGGACATCGTGGGCCTCGGCCTCGTCCGGGTGCGTGTAGTGCGAGTCGTTGGTGGCCAGCAGCGGTGCCCCCAACGCTGAGGAGAGCTCGAGCAGGTCGGGCAGGATCTGGCGTTCGGCGGGGATGCCATGGTCCTGTAGCTCGACGAAGAAGTTCTCCTTGCCAAAGATGTCCTGATACATGGCTGCGGCCGCCACCGCCGCATCGAAGTCACGAGGCTGGCCGGCGTTGCCCTCCTCGTGGGAGTCGGGGCCGAGCAGTTGGGGCACATGCCCGCCCAGGCAACCGGTGGTGGCGATGATGCCTTCCGAGTGGGCGGCCAGCAGGTCGGCGTCCATCCTCGGCTTGTAGTAGAAGCCCTCCAGGTATGCCTTGGAGGCCAGCGCCATCAAGTTGCGGTATCCCACATCGTTCTCGGCCAGCAAGATCATGTGGTAGCGCTGATCCTGATGCCGGGGTGGTCGGTCGAAGCGCGAACCGGGAGTGACATAGGCCTCGATGCCGATGATGGGGTTGATGCCGGCTCGCTCCGCCTCCTGGTAGAAGTCGACGGCGCCGTAGAGAACACCGTGATCGGTGATGGCGATCGCCGGCTGTTCCAACTCGGCGGCACGCCGCACAACATCCTTGACCCGGGCCGCGCCATCGAGCATCGAGAACTCCGTGTGGAGATGCAGATGGGCGAAATTGTCGGGTGGCGTCATGAGAATTACATTGGCGTAAGTACTGGCCGATGATAGAGATTGGGGCGGGGAGGGCAAGTCGCGAATCCTGGCCGCCGGAGCAGGGTGCAGGGCTAGGCTCGCGGCGAATTCAGGACTACAGGGAGACATATGCGCATCGGCATCCTCACCGGCGGCGGCGACGTTCCGGGGCTCAATCCATGCATTAAGGCTGTGGTGGAGCGGGTGGCCCACGAGGGTCACGAAGTAGTCGGTATTCGACTCGGATGGGCTCCCTTTGTCCACTTCGATCCCGACAATCCGGATGATCGCGACGATTGGTTCATCGACCTCGATCCGATGATCGTCCGCACCGTCGGCCGCACCGGTGGCACTTTCCTCCACTCTTCTCGCACCAACCCCAGCAAGGTCAAACCCTCGGATCTGCCCTCGCACCTGGCCGATCGGGCCACGGACGAACCAACCGTCGACGTCACCGACCATGCCTTGCGAGTCGTGGAAAGCCAGGGCATAGATGTCCTCATCCCCATCGGCGGTGATGACACCCTGTCATATGGGTTGCGGATGCATGAGGAGGGCGTACCGTCAATCGCCATCCCCAAGACGATGGACAACGACGTCCACGGCACCGACTATTGCATCGGATTCTCCACCGCCATCAGCAGGGGGGTCCAGTTCATCAACAACCTCCGGACCAGCACCGGCAGTCACGAACGGATCGCCGTCGTCGAGTTATTCGGCCGCTACAGCGGCGAGACTTCCCTGATCACCGCCTACCTATCCGGGGTGGACCGGGCCATCATCTCTGAGGTGCCGTTCGACATCGACCGGCTCTCCGAAATGCTGGTCGAGGACAAGGCTCGCAACCCCTCCAACTACGCGATGATGACGATCTCCGAAGGAGCCTCGCTGGCCGGTGGCGACATGGTCCTGAGTGGCGAGGCCGACGCCTACGGGCACCGCAAGCTGGGAGGAATCGGGGCTCTGACAGGAGAGTTGATCAAGGAACGCACCGGACAGGACATCGTCTATCAACAGGTCGGATACCTGATGCGATCGGGAGCTCCCGACTCTCTAGACCTGATGGTGGCCACGAACTATGCATCGATGGCCGCCGACCTGGCGATGGAACATGCCACCGGCCGGATGGTGGCGTTGCGGGGCGGCACCTACACGAATGTCCCGATCTCGGTGACGAGCGAAGGAGTCAAGCGAGTCGACGTCGGGGAGTTGTACGACGAGCCGAACTACCGGCCCAAGGTGCGGCACGTATCCGGCAAGCCGATGTTCTTGTACTAGACCGGGAGACCCCATGAACGTTCTTGGTGTCCTGACCGCCGGCGGCGATTGTCCAGGCCTCAACGCAGTCATTCGGGCCGTGGTGGTGAGGGCAGCCGAGACTCACAACGCCGAGATTGTCGGCGTCCTCAACGGGTGGGAGGGCTTGATGGAGAGCCGAACCCGTCCGCTCGACCGTGACGACGTGCGCGGCATCCTCGCCCGGGGCGGGACCATCCTGGGCACTTCCCGCCTCGACCCCTATGTGCACGGCGACGGCTACCAGAGCATTCGGTCCACTATCGAGTCGAATGACATCGATGCTCTGGTGGTCATCGGAGGCGACGGCACACTCAGGACGGCGCTGCAGCTCCACGAGGATGGCGGCTTGCCGGTCATCGGTGTCCCCAAGACGATCGACAACGACATTGCCGCCACCGACGTCACGTTCGGGTTCAGCACCGCGGTCCAGATTGCCACCGAAGCCATCGATCGTCTCACCACCACTGCCGAAGCCCACAATCGGGTGATGCTGGTGGAGGTGATGGGCCGCACCAAGGGATGGATCGCGGCATACGCGGGCATCGCAGCAGGCGCCGACGCAATCCTCATTCCTGAGGTCGACTACGACCTGGACGCCATCGCCAAGATCATCCGCAAGCGGCACCGGCGCGGTCACACCTATTCGGTGGTGGTCATTGCCGAGGGCATCGAGCCGCCGGCCGGGCTGGAAGTGGAAGAGCGGGTCGACCAGTTCGGCTTCAAGCGCCTGGGCGGAGTCGCCTACGCGGTCGGCCACGAACTGGAGAACCTGACCGGATTCGAGACCCGGGTCACTGTGCTCGGCCACCTGCAACGGGGAGGGACGCCGAGCGCCTGGGACCGGGTTCTCGCCACCCGCTTTGGAGTGGCCGCTGCCGATCTGGCCGCAGCCGGCGATTACGGGAAGATGGTGGCCGCCCGCGGCACTGAGATGGTCCCGGTCCCCCTCGCCGAGGCCTGCGCCAGCGTCCGGGGTGTTCCCACCGATCTCTACAACGTGGCCGAGACATTCTTCGGGTAAGCCGGCTATCAGCTATCAGCTATCAGCCAGAAACGTTCTTGCTTACTGCTTGTTGCTTACTGTCTCTGGTGGCACCGCTCCGGCCATTGGCTCTCCCAGGACCTGAAGGCTCGATTCCAGGTCTGGCGGAAGAGGGACGTTATAGGCGACCGCTTGATCGGTGATCGGATGTTGGAACGACAGCTTCCAGGAGTGCAGCCAGGGGCGTCCGGGATCGGCTGCGTCGGCGCCGGCCCCGTAGGCTCGATCGCCTATCACCGGATGCTCGATGGCTGCCAGGTGCACCCGGATCTGATGGGTCCGTCCCGTTTCCAGCCGGACCAGCAGGAGAGCATGATCGGTCCAGGCGGCTATTTGCTCGTAGTGCGTGCGGGCCGGACGCCCGGTGGCTGAGACCCGGCGACGGATAGGCCGGTTCGGATCCCGGCTGATCGGGGCATCGATGGTTCCCGTCTCGATACTCATCGGCTCCTGCACCAGGGCTAGATAGCTTCGCTCTACGTCGCGCTGCTTGATCATCTGGCGCAGGGCCTCGAGGGCGGGAACGGTCTTGGCGACGACCAGCAGCCCGGATGTGCCGCGGTCGAGACGATGGACGATGCCCCATCTTCCTTCTTCCCCCACCCCTTCGATCTGGGGCCAGCGAAACAGCAATCCAGCCGCCAGCGTGCCGGAGGCATTCCCGGCGCCGGGATGAGTGACCACGCCGGCCGGCTTGTCGACAACGGCCAGATGCTCGTCCTCGAACATGACGCTGAAGCCGACGTCCTCCGGCTGGAGCGAATCCGGAGGTTCAGGGACACCGATCAGCAGGGTTGATTGCGGGTCGGGACGCGCCGCAGGTGCTTCTGCCACGGTGCCGTCGACCGAAACGCTGCCCGCTTCGATCAACCGGCGCGCGGTCGATCGACTTACCCCGGCGAGGGCGGCGACGATGCGATCCAGACGCTCCCCGCGCAGTTCCGGTGGTATCCGGGCCCGCAGTGAGCCGTTGCTCACGCCGCCCGCTTAGGCAGAACGGCGACCAGCACCGCGATAGTGGCACCGACGGTGAGGCTGGCATCAGCAACGTTGAAGGTGGGTATGAACCACAGGTCGATCCAATCGACCACCTCGCCGTCGAGAAACCCGTCTGCCCGAAAGATGCGGTCAGCCAGGTTGCCGGCGGCGCCGCCCAGAATCAGGCCGAACACCACGGCCTCGTGGCGATGCTCGGCCGAGCCGCTAACCCGCACCAGGACCAGCACAATCGCGATCGCCAGCACTGCGATCAGGACACCCGAGCCCTGCAGCGAGTTGAAAGCAGCACCGGGATTCCGGACCAGGCGCAGGACCAGGAAGTCGCCGATGATCGAGATCGGGCCATCGTCCAGCGCGTTGAGTGCCCACCACTTCGTGATCTGGTCTAAGACCACGATGGCGCCGGCCACCGCCAGGGCCAGCGAGCGGTTGGTCACCGTCTGCCGGAGCAGTCCACGCACAGGGTTGTGTATGGGAGCACCTGGAGGCGGGCAATCGGAATCGCCGCCCCACAGCTCTCACAGATCCCGTATTTGCCCTTCTTCAGGATCACCTCGGCATGGTCGACCTTGCGAAGCAGGTCACGAGCATTCTCAACCAGGGCCAGTTCCTTCTCGTATTCGAAGGCCATAGTGCCGCCATCAACCGAATCGATGTCGGGGTTCCGCTCGGAGGCCGTCTCGTTGAGCTTGGCCTGCTCGCGCTCCTCCTCCAGCTCCTCAATCATGGCCTCCAAACGCTCCCGCTCATCCTTCAGCTGCTGCTTGAACCGATTGATGGTCGATTTTGCGAGTTTGCGAGCCATTTCTCTTCCCTCTGGCCGATGCCGGGCGCCAAAACACGACATGTTGTCACTGTTCTGCCCCAGGATGGGGCGAAACAGTAGCACAACCCCGGGCCTGAGGACTCGAATTCGACGCCGAGTTCTGTACACTCCTCCCCCACGCGATGACGGGGCCCGCCTACCGGCGGAGATCACCCCCGAGCAGCGGGAAGAACCGCGCCAGGGCGCTCAGTAGAACCCGCCGGCCACGTCACGACACGACGCCACGAGCGGCCTGTGCCTCGGCACCGGCAAGCCGGGTGGTACCGCGGGTAACACTCGTCCCGGCCAGGAGTCGAGGACGAGGAGTGACATGGCCGCCGGATTCAAGCGAGTAGCCCCCCAGGTGGATTTCCCCAGCCTGGAGACGACGATCCTCGATCTCTGGGATGACGTCGACGCCTTTCACACTTCCGTCGAAATGCGGCCGGCCGGGCGGTCCTACACGTTCTATGACGGACCTCCCTTCCCGACCGGGAGCCCTCACTACGGGAACCTTCTCGCAGGTGTCATAAAGGACGTCGTGCCCAGGTACTGGACGATGCGTGGCTACCGCGTGCAACGACGTTTTGGCTGGGACACCCACGGTCTGCCAATCGAGATGGAGGTCGAGAAGGATCTCGGTATCTCGGGCCCGAGAGCGATCTCCGAGTTCGGAATCGACAAATTCAACGAGGCCTGCCGGGTAAGGGTCCAGGCCAATACCGAGACCTGGGAGGACATCACCAGGCGCATCGGCCGCTGGATCGACTTCGAGAACGATTACCGCACCCTCGACACCGACTTCATGGAGAGCGTGTGGTGGGTCTTCCGGCGTCTGTGGGACAAGGGCTTGATCTACAAAGACTTCAAGGTCCTCCCCTACTCATTCGGAGCCACCACCCCCCTCTCGAACTTCGAAGCCAACATGGACTATCGCGACGTCGACGACCCGTCGATCACGGTCCGGGTGCGGGCGACCGGCGATCACGGTCCCGTCCAGGACGGCGACTACTTCCTGATCTGGACGACCACCCCGTGGACACTTCCCTCCAACCTGGCAATTGCGGTGGGAGAAGACATCACTTACGCCCGGGTCGACTCCGCCATCGACGGAGTGTCCGGACCATTCTGGGTGGCCGCCGACCTGGTCAACGTGTACTGGCCGGACGACGAGCCGACGATCACGACCACCGCCGTGGGCCGCGACCTGATCGGGGCAAGCTACGAGCCCCCATTCGACTACTTCGGCGAGGAGCGGGATCGGGGAGCTTTCCGTCTGGTCCTCAGTCCGGAAGTCACAACCACAGAAGGCACCGGCCTGGTTCACATGGCTCCGGCCTACGGAGAGGCCGACTTCTACGCACTCCAAAACGCCGGCCTCGACGTGCTGGTGGATCCGATCGACCTGGAGGCCCGGTTCACCGAGGCCGTCCCGGACGTGGCCGGCCAGAACGTCAAAGATGCCGACCCCACACTTATCCGGCTTCTGAAGGAGAAGGGCCTCATCGTCCGCCACACCCAGGTTCGCCACTCCTACCCGTTCTGCTGGCGCACCGGGACTCCCCTCATCTACAAGGCGATCCCGACCTGGTTCGTGGCCGTCGAAGCTTTCCGGGACCGGATGGTTGAGCTCAACCGCACCGTGCACTGGGTTCCCGAGGCGATCGGGTCCCGCCGGTTCGGCAACTGGCTGGCCGACGCCCGCGATTGGGCCATCAGCCGCAATCGGTACTGGGGCAGTTGCATACCGGTTTGGGAGTGCGATCAGTGCGACGAGTCGGTTTGCGTCGGGTCGGTGGCGGAGCTCAAGGAACTGTCCGGAGTGGAGTTGACAGACCTGCATCGGCATTACGTCGATCCGGTCACCTTCCCGTGCCATAGCTGTTCGGGAACTATGACCCGCGTGCCGGAGGTGCTCGATTGCTGGTTCGAGTCGGGGTCGATGCCGTACGCCGAGAACCACTACCCGTTTGAGAACTCGGAGACGTTTGAGCAACGCTTCCCGGCCGACTTCATAGCCGAAGGCCTCGATCAGACCCGGGGCTGGTTCTACACACTGGTGGTGCTGGCGACGGCTCTCTTCGATGAGGCGCCGTTTCGCAATGGCGTGGTGAACGGTCTGATCCTGGCCGAGGACGGACGCAAGATGTCCAAGAGCCTCAAGAACTACCCCGACCCCAACGACATATTCGACGCCTTTGGGGCCGACGCTCTGCGCGCCTACCTGCTCAACTCACCGCTGCTGCGAGGTGAGCCGCTCAGGTTCGCGGAGGCGGGCGTACGGGATGTGGTTCGCACGGTCATGCTTCCGTACTGGAACGCCTACTCCTTCTTCACGACGTACGCCGAGGCGGACGAGATCACGATGGCCGACCTCGAGTCGGCGCCGCCCCCGGCCGAGCGAGCCGAGATCGACCGGTGGATCCTCTCCGTGCTGCAGAGCCTGATCCGGCGGGTCAATGAGCAGATGGAGGGCTACTACCTGTACAACGTGATCCCACCGATGATCGACTTCATCGACGATCTCACGAACTGGTACATCCGCCGATCCCGGCGGCGGTTCTGGCGCCAACGCCAATCGGGCAGCGACCGTGACAAGCTGGCCGCCTTCGCCACCCTGCACGAGGTGCTGGTGACGTTCGGGAAGGTGATCGCCCCGGTTCTGCCTTTCATCACGGAGCACATCTATCAGGACCTGGTCG
>JBPCTX010000375.1:0-6831 GCA_051011455.1 Acidimicrobiia bacterium
GTATCTACCCCCGCCGTGGGGGAGCGACGACCTCGAACTGGAGGACAGTCACCGCCATCACCTGGCGAAAGTGCTGCGCCTGGTCGACGGCTCTCCGATTTCGTACACAGACGGTGCCGGCCGCTCCGGAGAGGGGGTGCTGGCCGGTGGAGTCGTGGCGCGAGGCGCGGAGGCCACCAGGGAGCGTCCCCGACCAGAGGTGTCGGTGGCCGTTGCGCCTCCCCGTAAGCCGGCCCGGCTTAGATTCCTGGTCGAAAAGCTGGCCGAGATCGGGATTGACACTCTGTACTGGCTGCAGACTCGCCACGGCGAAGGGAGGCCTCCGCGCACAGACAAGGCGGCATCCTGGGCGCAGGCTGCTCTCGAGCAGAGCCGGGGAGCTTGGCTAATGAGCATCCAGGGCCCGGTTCCGGTGTCCGGCCTGCCAGAATCGTCCACACTCTGGGTGGCAGAACGCGAAAGACAACCACTACCCTCAGTGGTCGAAGGTGGTACGCTGGTAATCGGGCCGGAGGCGGGCTTTTTGGAAGGAGAGATCCCCGTTTCGGCCAATCGCGTCGGGCTGGGAGCACGAGTCCTTCGGATCGAGACCGCGGCTGTGGTGGGGGCCGCCGCTCTACTGGACCGAAGTGGCCGCCTGGTACCCGGGGAAAGGCCATCAGGCGGAGTCCCCGGTGTATAGGATGTCCATGCCCCATAGGCCGGGAGGCCTGCACGCGAGGGAATTGGTGGTGGACAGTGGGGATTGAGGAAGGTAGGGACTTGAGTTACAACGAGGCGGTAGGGCAGCGTCTCCGGTCGATCCGGAAGCAACGAGGCCTCTCGCTCCAGGATGTTGAGGAGATCTCCAGTCGAGAGTTCAAGGCATCGGTGCTCGGCGCCTATGAACGTGGCGAGCGGGCGCTATCTCTTCCCCGCCTGCAGAGGTTGGCGGCATTCTTCAATGTCGGACCCGGACAACTGCTTCCCCAGGAAGAGGCCGGCGAACCCCGCCCCTCTCCTTCAGTGCCGAGCGGCGGAGTCACCGTCGACCTCAACAAGATCGACTCGCTGACTGGTCGCGAAGCCAAGCTCTTAGAGGATTTTCTCCGGGCCATTCAGATGATGCGCCAGGATTTCAACGGACGGGTGCTGACGATTCGTCGCAACGACCTGCGGCTGCTGTCTCTGCTGCTGCATCAGGCGGAGGACGACTTCTCCCGCCGCCTAACCGACCTCGGCGTAACTACGGTCTAACTGGACCGTCTCGACATGGCTGACTGCCTTTTCTGCTCCATCGCGGCCGGGACCATTCCTGCCGACGTTGTCCTGGAATCCGACGATGTCATCGCTTTCAACGACATCAACCCGGCTGCCCCCGTCCACGTGCTGGTGATCCCCAAGCGCCACACCGATTCGGCCGCCGACCTGGGGCCGGAGGACTCGGGGGTGTTGTCCGCTCTCTTCGAGGCGGCGGCCACCGTCGGGAGGGGCATCGAAGGTGGCTGGCGCCTGGTTACCAATGTGGGAGCCGATGCCGGCCAGAGCGTCTTCCACCTTCATTTCCATGTTCTGGGTGGCCGAACGATGAGTTGGCCGCCCGGATAGGCGCTCCAGATAGGTATAGCCCTATCGCTCGAGCGCCGATATACTCCTGTCCTCCTCCTGACTAGGAGGCTTCCCCTGGTATGACACCCACACCTACTGAGCTCTCTTTACGCGTATCCAGCAACAATCTGATGCTGGAGCTCCTCGGCGATCGTGACCGCCATCTTCGTGACATCGAGTCGGCGTTTCCCGAAGTCCGATTCGTCGCGCGCGGAAACGAGCTGGTGCTGAGTGGACCAGACGATGAGGTCACCACTGCCCGGACCGCGGTTGAAGAGCTGTTGATCATCGTGCAGGAGGGCCAGCCCCTCGAGCCCGGCCAGGTCGAGCGGGTCGTGACCATGGTGCGCGACGAAGTGCCGAGCCCGGCCGGTGTCTTCACCGAGGGCCTGGCCGTCGGCCGGGGCCGGTTCGTGCACGCCAAGACCGCCGGCCAGAAGAAGTACATCGACGCCATCCGCGACAACACGCTGGTGTTCGGCGTCGGACCGGCCGGAACCGGCAAGACCTATTTGGCAATGGCGGCCGCCATCGAAGCCCTGGCCAGCGGAGCGGTCAGACGCATTCTGCTGACCCGGCCTGCCGTCGAGGCCGGTGAGCGTCTCGGGTTCCTGCCCGGCGACCTCCAGGCCAAGGTCGACCCCTATCTGCGGCCTCTCTACGACGCGCTGTATGAAATGCTCGGCCCCGACGAGACCCATGCCCTCATGGACCGGGGCACGATCGAGATTGCACCGCTGGCCTACATGCGGGGCCGCACCCTCAACGACTCATTCGTGATCCTGGATGAGGCTCAGAACACCTCGCCGCCGCAAATGAAGATGTTCCTCACCCGGCTCGGATTCAACTCCAAGATGGTGATCACCGGTGATCTCACCCAGACCGATCTTCCCTCGGGGATCGGCAGCGGTCTCACTCAAGCCCGGAAGGTGCTGTCGAGGATCCCGGGTGTTGCATTCATCACGCTGGGGGCCGTGGATGTGGTGCGACATCGCATAGTGGCTGCGATTGTGGAGGCCTATCAAGAGTTCGAGGACGCCAAGCCCCCTACTAGCAAGCGGGCTCGCAAGTGACCAGACTGCGCGAGCGACTCCGCCTCTCCAAGATCAGCCCGGGGGTGCTGCGGTTCCTGGCCGTAGTCGTCACGGTGGTCGGAGCCTCAGCTGCCCTCATCTTCGGGCAACTGGAGACCATCGATCCGCCGGAAGCAGGCGTCCCTTCCCCCGAGACCTATACCGCCGACCGGACCATCACAGTCATCGACGAGGCGGCCACCCAGGAGCTGCGGGACGCGGCGGCTGAAGCGGTCCCCACCGTGTACACCACCGACTCTGAAGTTCCGGTACAGGCCCAGCAGAACATCGAGGCGTTCTTTGCAGCGGTGACACTGGAGCTCTATCACGAGCAAAGCCGACCGGTTGAGGAACCTCCAGAGGAGACGACCACGACCACGGTGGCTGGAACCGAGACCACGCTGTTCACCGATCAGGGGGGTGAGCCGTCGGTGACCGTCCCCAGCTTGCTGGGAAACACCGAAGCGGAAGCCCGGCTGGCACTCACCGCCCTCGGCCTGAACACCGTCGTCGGTGACCCCGTCGAAGTGTCCTCATCGTCCAACCAGGGAGACCTGGTCGTGGCCCAGGACCCGCCCGCCGAAGTGCTGGTCACCGAGGGCGGCACTGTGACCATTCAGATCGGGTTCGTGCCCGTACCGGTCACCACAACCACCACAACCACCACGCTGCCGATTCCCACGCTCGAAGAGCAAGAGTTGGCTCTTGAGGAGGCGTACGGCTTCCTCTCCGAAGAGTCCCGCAGCACCTTCATCTCTATCGCCCAGCTCGACCTGGACAATGTGGCGGCCGGTGAGACCGGGGAGCCATTGCTGGACGTTCTCCTCGACGACACCAACCGGGTGGTGGCCGCCCAGTACGCCGGCGACGGCATCCGCACTGAGGAGCTGGCCGGGGTCCTGTCGGCAGTTGCCAACGGTTCGGTCATCCTCAGTTCTCGCGACTGGCCCGACCGGGAGGCTGCCGCCGATGCGGTGGCGGAACTCGTCATCTTCAATCTGAAAGAGAACGTGCGGGCCAATCCTGTCGCCACTGATGCCGACCGGGTGATCGCGCGGGCGTCGATTCCCAATGAAACGGTGGTGTACGTCGACGGGCAGGACATCGTCAAGCAGGGCGACTTCGTCGACGACGTTCAAGCGCTGGCGATTGCGCAGCTGGTGTCGGAAGTTGCCCAGACTCCCAAGCGATTGGCGGCTGGTGTGGTCGTGGCCTCGGTGGTCGGCCTGCTCATGCTGTTCCTGCGCCGCAATCGCCCGCGACTGTGGGGCGAGCCCAAGCTCCTGTTCCTGTTCGGGCTGCTGATCGTCCTGGCTGCTCTGGCCGCCCGCCTGGTCGGCTCGCTGGTTCCCGACTCCGATTCTGCCCTCGGTTACATCATGCCGGCGGCCGCCTTCGGGTATCTGGGTGGGATCCTGTTCGATACCAGGGCCGCGGTGTTGATGTCGATCCCGGTTGCGGCCTTTGCCGGAATCACCACAGGAGACATCGGCGTGGTCGTCTTCGCAGGCGCTTCCGTGCTGGCACCGCTGCCGTTTGTGTCCAAGGCCGCCTCGATGCGGGACCTGCGAGTAGCCATCGTGTACACGGCCATGATCACCGGACCGTTCGCGGCTGCGATCGCCTGGTTCTTTGCCGAGGGGGACGTCGCTCCCGAAGCGTTTCTGTTCGGCTTCGGTGGCGGACTGCTCGGCGGCCTGATCGGCCTCGGGATTCTGCCTTACGTTGACAATGCCTTCGGCCTGACCACCACGCTGACCCTGCTCGACCTGACCGATCGCAACCACCCGGCGCTGCGGTTGCTGGAGGAGCGGGCACCCGGGACCTTCAACCACTCGATGCTGGTGGGAACGCTGGCTGGCCGGGCTGCCCGCGCCATCGAGGCTGATCCCCTGCTGGCCGAGGCCGCCGCCTACTACCACGACCTCGGCAAGACCGAGAACCCCCATCTGTTTATCGAAAACCAGTTCGGCGCTGCCAACCCGCACAACTGGATGACGCCGGAGGAGTCGGCGGCGGTGATTCGCAACCACGTGGTCGATGGCATTCGGCTGGCCCGTGAGTACCGGATCCCGCCCGATGTCGCCATCGGGATTCGTCAGCACCACGGCCAGAGCCTGATGCGCTTCTTCTATCACAAGGCGCTGGAGGATCGTCCCGCCGACGAGGTGAACCCGGACGACTTCCGCCATGTCGGCCAAAAGCCACAGTCACGAGAGATGGCGATCGTCATGCTGTGCGACGCCATCGAGGCGGCCGCCCGCTCTCTGGCCTATCTGGACAACCCGACCGCCGATGGCCTGCGCAAGGTGGTCGAGCAAGTGGTTGACGAGAAGCTGGAAGACGGCCAGTTGGATGAGAGCGCTCTCACTTTCGGGGACCTGACCAGGGTCAAGCAGGCCCTGGTTGATGCGCTGATCTCTCACTATCACCACCGCATCGTCTACCCGAACTTCCCGGGGACCGCCGAGGGCCAACCCGTCGATGAGCCCGTTCTGTGAATATCTTTCTGGCAGACGAGCAGGGAGAGCCGGTCGAAACCGGGCCGATAGTGGCCATTGCCGAGCGAGTTCTGTTGGCCGAAGGCCTTCCCGACAGTGCCGAACTTGCCATCGTTCTGGTGGGTGAGGAAGAGATGGCCCAGTACAACCAGCGCTTCATGGAGCGGTCAGGCTCGACCGACGTGCTGGCCTTCCCGGTCGATCAGATGGTGCCGGGCGAGATCCCGACCACAATCGCCAACGGTCAACCTCTCAGTCTGGGAGACATCTTCGTGTGTCCCAAGGTTGTGATCGGGCAGGCGGCTGAGCTGGGCATCGACACCGGCGACGAGATGGCGCTGATTGTTACCCATGGCATCTTGCATTTGCTCGGGTACGATCACAGCGATCCGGCCGACGCCGAGACCATGTCGGCCCGGGAGCGAGAGTTGTTGGCCAAGGAGGGTATCGAGCTTCCGTGAAGCTATTCGCATTGCTGCTTTCCCTGGCTTTGCTGATACTCGGCGCCCTGATTCGGGCGGCCGGGGCCTCTGTAGTCCGTACTTCGCGCGCCGACGCCTTGCACGACGCGGCTGAGGGAGACCAGCGAGCTGCCCGCATTGCCGAAGTGCTCGAAGATCGGACGATCATCCAGCCGGCGCTCGGGACGGTGACGACTGTGCTGCTGGTGTCGGCTTCGGTTCCAGCCGCCTGGGCACTCACCCAGCAGCTGAGCGGTGCGGCCCTGCTGGCCGGACTGGTTGGACTTGGCCTGGCTCTGGTCTTGATCGGTGACCTGATTCCTCGCAGCTGGGGCCGGGCTCACCCGCGACGGCTCGCCTATCGCTTCTCCCGGCTCCTGGAGGGATCGGTCCGGCTCGGGAGCCGGGCGGTCGACCTGGTTGCCGACGATGACGACGATGAAGACGACGATGATGAGGCCGCCCAGGAAGAGGCGGAGCGTGAGCTGATCTCCTCCGTACTGGAGTTCACCGACGCGGTGGTTCGGGAAGTGATGATCCCGCGCACAGACATGACTTTCATCGGAGAGGCCGCCTCCACCGACGAAGCGGTCGACCTCTCCTTGGCCGAGGGAGTGTCCCGTATTCCTGTGACCAGGACGGGGCCCGACGACATTGTCGGCATCCTCTATGCCCGCGACCTGCTGGCGCTGATGGACTCGGGGGTGGCTGCCAAGGCGGTTGGTGAGTTGATGCGCCCCGGTTACTACGTGCCCGAGACCAAACGGATCTCCGAGCTCCTGCGGGAAATGCAGGCAAAACAAGTACACATGGCCATCGTGGTCGACGAGTTCGGGGGAACTGCCGGGTTGGTGACGATCGAGGACATCATCGAAGAGCTGGTGGGCGAGATCGCCGACGAGTTCGACGAGGCTGAGGAACTGATCACGGCCGTCGAGGACGGTTACCTGGTGGATGCGCGACTACCGGTCGACGACCTCGGGGAGCTATTTGACGTCGAGTTCCCGGACGAGGAGTGGGACACGGTCGGGGGACTGGTGCTGGCATTGGCCGGAAGAGTGCCGAAGGAGGGCGAAGAGTTCGAGCACGACGGTGTCTTGTTCGTCGCCGACAGGGTGCAAGGCAGGCGAGTGTCCCTCGTCCGCTGCCGCCGCACGTGAGGTCGGGTTTCGTCGCCGTCGTCGGGCGGCCCAACGTTGGCAAGTCGAC
>JBPCTX010000376.1:0-11935 GCA_051011455.1 Acidimicrobiia bacterium
AGTACACCCTGTGGGTCGGCAACTTCGAGCACCTACTGGCCTCGACCGGGAGCTGATCGCTGATGCGCCGGCGGCCTGATCAGGCCGGGTCGATACCGGCGCCTCGCGACCACACTTCCACCAGCCGGCGGTAGGGGCCGCCGGCCGCCACCAGGTCGTCGTGGCTGCCTTCGGCAATGATCCGCCCCTGCTCCAGCCTTACGACCCGGTCGGCGCTCTGGGCTGTGTTGAGCCGATGGGCGATCACAATCGCGGTGCGCGAGCTCAAGACCACTCCCAGGGCCCGCTCCACTTTGGCCTCAGTCTCGGGATCGAGATTGGAGGTGGCCTCGTCGAGCACGATTACGGCCGGATCGGCCAGGAAGGCCCGTGCCAGCGCCACCAGCTGCCGTTCTCCGGCCGAGAAGCGGCCGCCCCGCTCGCGTACTTCGGTGTCGAGACCATCCGGTAATGAGTCCACCCAATCATCAATTCCCATTTCGATGCAGACCGCCCGGATCTGACGATCGTCGGCGTCGGGCCGGGCGTAGCGCAGGTTGTCGCGCAAAGTGCCGTTGAACAGGAACCCCTCCTGAGGGATCAGGCTGATGGCGGCTGCCCGGGAGGCTGAGGTAATGGTGCGCAGATCATGGCCGTCGACCGCCACCCGGCCCGCGGTCGGGTCGTAGAAACGCAGCAGCAGCTTGGCGATCGTGGTCTTGCCGGCGCCGGTTTCCCCCACGACGGCCACTCTCTCGCCGGGCGCTGCCGCCAGGTCGATCCCGTCCAGCACCGGGGTTCCGGCCACATACTCGAAACCCACTGCCGAGAACTCGACCGACCCTCGCACCGGCTCCTCGATCTCTGATGCTCCCGGCGCCTCGGAAATGGTCGGCTGCGTGTCGAACAGGCGAAAGACCTTGCCGAGGGCGGCCACCGCCGACTGAACCTGGTTGTAGATGTGCGAGAGGTGGATGATCGGCTGGAAGAACCAGTCCAGATAGAAGAGGAAGGCCACCAGGGAGCCGAAGCTGAGGTCGCCGTCCAGCACCCGGCGCCCGCCGAAGAACAACACGGCCCCGATGGCGGTGGTGCGCAAGAACGCCACTCCCGGGAAGTACCAGGCGATCGCCTTGGCCGCCCGCATGTTGGCGGCGTAGTAATCCTCATTGACCCGGCCGAACGCTCCGGCCTGCTCGCCCTCCTGGGTGAAGGCCTGCACGACTCGCACCCCGGTGATCCCTTCCTGCAGGCTGGCCAGCACCCGGCCGATGGTCTCGCGCACGTCCCGATAGGCACGGCTGGCAAAGCGCTGGAAGACCACGCTGGTGGAGAGCACCACTGCGATGATCACGAATACGACGCCGGCCAGTCGCCAGTCGACTGCCACCATCACCGCCGCTACCCCCACCACGGTGAGGAGGCTGGTCACGAAGGTGACTGCCCCCTCCTCAACGAATTCGGTGAGCGACTCGATGTCGTTGGTCATGCGACTCACCAGGACGCCCGTCTTGGAGCGCGAGAAGAAGGCCATGTCGAGAGAAACCAGATGCTGGAACAGAGTGCTTCGCAACAGCAGCAGGTACTTCTCCCCCAGCCACGCCACCGCGAACTGGGCCAGGCGCTGAGCGAAGTACTGGACCACCAGCAGTCCCACGAAGGCCAGGGCGGCGGCGGTGATTACTCCCTTGTCTCCGGCCGCGATCCCATCGTCGATTCCCACCCGAACCGCCAGCGGGCCAAGCAACCGCGCCAGGGTGGCCAGGACCGCAGCGGCCAGTGCTCCCAGGGCGGGAAGTCGCAGATCCCGGCCCAACCGGGCCGCCCGGACCAGGAGCGAACGCTGGGTTTCCACGGGGGCAGGTGCGGTCACCGCAACACCTCCTCCTGGGCCAGCACCTCGGCGTAGCGAGGCACCGCCCGCAGCAACTCGTCGTGGCGGCCGACTGCGACCACCTCGCCTTCATCCAGGAAGACGACCTGGTCGACCAGCGACAGGGTTGAGGTGCGGTGGGCGATGATGATGGTGGTGCGGCCGTCCATCACATGCTCGAGGGCGGCCAGCATCTCCGTCTCGACGATGGCATCAACCGACGATGTCGCATCGTCGAGGACCAGGACGCGAGGATCACGCAGGACGGCCCTGGCCAGAGCAACCCGCTGGCGCTGGCCGCCCGACAGGGAGAAGCCCCGCTCCCCCACGACGGTGTCATACCCGTCGGGCAGGTCGCAGATGAAACGATGGGCCTGGGCGAGTCGGGCCGCCAGACGCACCTGATCGTCGGTGGCGGAGGTGTTGCCAAACGCGATGTTGTCCCGCACCGAGGCTGAGAACAGGAAGGTCTCCTGGAAGACGAGAGCCACCTCACTGCGCAGTTCGTCAACTCGCACGTTCCGGACATCCACACCGTCCAGTGAGACCGATCCTGCGGATGCGTCGTAGAACCTTGGAATCAGGTGGGCGAGAGTGGTTTTGCCGGAACCTGTCGACCCCACCAGCGCTACCGAGGTACCGCCCGGTATCACCAGGTCGACTCCCCGCAGGACCGGCGGGCCGTCCGGGTACGAGAACTCGGTGTGATCAAACCGTACTTCGCCAGACCCATTCGGCAGCCCGACCGGCCGGTGAGCGTCCATGATCTCAGGCGCCTCCCGCAGCAACACCTGGACCCTGGTGGCGGCGGCCGCCGCCCTCGGCAGCTGGGCAAAGAACCAGCCCGTGATCCGGAGCGGGAAGACCAGCACGGTCAGATACTGAGTGAAGGCGACGAACTCGCCGATCGTCATGTTGCCATCGACTACCCGGATCCCGCCCAACCACAGCACCGACACCGTGGCCAGCGACGGGATCAGCTCAAACAGCGGGGCGAACCGCGATCGCAGCCTGACCAGAATCATGCTCTCGTCGTAAATGTCGGTGGCAGTGGCCTCCAATCTCTGCGACTCCTGAGCTTCCTGGCCGTAGGCCTTCACCACCTGGATCCCGCCAATGGCCTCTTCGACCACCTGGCTCAAATCGGCCAGGCGTTCTTGCACCCGGAAAGACACATCAATCACTGTGGAGGCAAAGCGGGTGGCCGAGGCAAACAGCGCCGGCACCGCCAGCGAGGCCACCACCCCCATCACCGGGTCAATCAGGATGAGGACGGTCACAACGATTGCCAGCATCCCGATGTTGGCGATGGTGATCGGCAGCATCGCAAACACCAGGCGCACCTGAGACAGATCGCTGGAGGCCCGCGCCATCAGCTGGCCGGTGCTGGTCTGGTCGTGGAAATTGAAGGCCAGACGCTGCACGTGCTCGAACATGCGGTTGCGCAGGTCGGTCTCGGCCCGGTAGGAGAGACTGAAGCCGAAGTAGCGTCGCACCCCGATGCCGATCCCCTGGATCAGCCCGGCCAGGATGAGCAAGCCGACCAGCGGAGCGATGCGGTCCTTGTCCCCGGCTGCAATCGCCTCGTCGATTATCTGACCGACCAGATACGGGATCGAAACCAGAGCCCCCATCCACAATAGGGCGCCCGCGATGGCGAAAGCTGAAACCCGCCGATAGCCACGCAAGGTACGACCGATCAGGCCCAGCCCGGAGCGGACTTCAGGGCTGCGCAAACCGGTCGACATCGGCACAGACTATTGCCCCTCGGATAGCTTCCCACCGGCACCGACGGGCTGGTTAACTCTGAATCGTGTTCGAACCGATCCAAACCCGCCGCTTACTCATCCGTCCTCTAGCGGAATCTGATGCCGGCAATCTGGCCGCACGCCGCAGCGACCCGCAAGTGGCCGAGTACCAGAACTGGCCGACCCCTTTCCCAACCAATGAAGCCCTTCGAATCGTGAACGAGTGCCTGGCGATGGGCGGGCCCCGCAACGATGAGTGGTGGATGGCAGCCGTCGTCGAACTCGAGTCCGGGTCGGTGATTGCTGATGTGGACATCGCGCTCACCTGGGACGGGCGCACTGCCGGGATCGGCTACAACTTCTCGCCCGAGTACTGGGGAAAGGGATACGCCACCGAGGCCATGCAGAACCTGGTCGACTATCTGTTCGGCGACCTCGACGTGAGGAGGGCCTTCGGCTTGATTCATCCCGACAATGTTGCCTCAGCGCAGGTGCTGGAGCGCATTGGGATGCTCTTCGAGGGCCACACCCGCGATTCGTACTGGTCGGGAGCAGACGTCTCGGACGATCACATCTACGGAATGACAAGAGAGGACTGGTCGGCTTGGCAGGGCCGGGCCCGTCACCGTCCCGCCCAGGTCGAACTGATCGAGGTGGGCGACGACAACTGGTGGGATCTCTACCGGCTTCGGACCCACAAGTCACAGGAACGTTTCGTTGCCCAGATGCCTCTCTCGTTCGCCGACGCTCTGTTTCCAGAGGTGGTGGACGGCGCGCCGGTGGTTCCGTGGATGCGAGCGGTAGAGGCCGACGGGACCCTGGCCGGATTCGTCATGCTCGCCCTGGCCACCGACTTCCACCCCGAACCGTTCCTCTGGCGACTGCTGATCGACCGTCTCCACCAGCGCAGGGGGCTTGGGACGCTGGCAATGGACCTGGTCGAAGAAACGTGCCGGAGGATGGGAGCAGACAGCCTGGTCACCAGCTGGAGCGAAGGACGGGGATCGCCGCGGGCCTTCTACCTGTCCCGCGGCTTCGAGCCAACGGGCAGGCTGATCGACGGCGAGACCGAGGGCCGCAAACGGCTCACAGTCGAAAGCTGACTAGTCAGAGCGGCACCGGCAACAACCCTTCTGGGGATATTGTGAGCGGCGCCGACTCTCCAGGAATGAGGATGCGCCGAGCGCTAGCGATATCGACCATGGCCGCAGCAGCTGTGCTGGTGGCCGCCCCGGGCTCCCTCGCCGCCGACGACTACGCAGCCGATCCGCTGGAGCTCATCAACCATCACGACGACGTTTCCCGCTACAGCACTGCTCCCGACCTGTTCCGGGTGTGGGTGTGCGACACCTCTTTTGAAGGGACGGTTGGCGACGTGGCGGATGCGGTCGACATCCTCAACACCGACATCGGCCCCGTCTTCGACTGGATGTCTGAAGGGCAGTATCAGCCGGCCTTCGAAGCCGGCGGGACGGTGACAACCACGACCGAGGACACCTCGGATTGCGTAAACGCTGTCATGGCAGCTTCGACTTCGGGGGCCCGGGGGGTCTTCATCATCACCGACGGCCCCGGCTGGAGCGGGGTAGCCAGCCCCGGGTTCATCAGCCAAAGCTCGTCCCCGGCCAACCGTCGCTATGCCCTGGTCACCTACAACGGGGTCTTCAGCTACTCGACCGCCGTCTCCGTCCACGAACTGGGCCACACCCTCCACTGGCCTCACTCATACGTCGGGCCCACCGAGTACGACAACCCGATCGATGTGATGAGCGGCGGCTTTGGAGCCTTCGCCACCCAGGGCATCAACCGATATGCGGCCGGTTGGATCGATCCGGCCCGGGTGGCGATTTCCGATCGCAGCGCTGCCTCCTTCGATCTGCGGCCGGTGGGCGACACCGGCCTCCAGTTGCTGATCATCCCGGGAGTGGAGACCGGCGACTACTTCGTGCTGGACGCCCGCGCCTCCCATACCTACGACAGCCGGGCATCAGCCCATGGCATTACGGTCCACGAGGTGCGCCACGACTGCGCCTCGAGCTTCTTCTGCGCCGGGACCAGCCGGCTGCAGATCCCGGTCCGTCCCCCCGGCGACAGCTACGGCCACGTCCTCACCGTCGGAGAGACCGCCACGGTGGGACTGATGGATCTGGAAGTCACGGGAGCCGCCGGCGGCGGATACCAGATCTCGCTCGAGCCGGTCATCGTCGACGGCTTCGCCCAGCACAATCCCATCTCTGGATACTGGACTCTCGACGACGGTCGCAGCTTCTATTACGGGATACCGGACGACCTCCCGATGGCGTGTGACTGGAACGGAAACGGGATCTCCACTCCCGGCCTGTACCGCCAGGGGAGCGGGTTCCTCTACCTGCGCCAAACCAATGACTTCGGGGTAGCCGACCTCTCCATCTACTACGGCATTCCTGAGGATCTACCTGTGTGTGGAGACTGGAATGGCGACGGCACCCAGACGATCGGCATCTACCGTCCGTCCGAGTCGACCTTCTACCTGCGCAACAGCAACACATTCGGCGTGGCCGACGTCTCTTTCACTTTCGGCTCAAACGGTGACGTGCCCCTGGCCGGCGATTGGAATGGCGACGGCGTCGACACCCCGGCAGTCTTCCGTCCCGGGACCGGCGAACTGATCGTACGAGCCGGCAACGACCCGGCCTGGTCCCCCGGCACCTTCTATCTCGAGCCCGCCATCCCGGCCGGGGCCGTGGTGTTCGCCGGCGACTGGGACGGCGACGGTGTCGACACCGTTGAATATCACCAGGATGGGGTCAGCCGGTACTCAGACGTGCTGGGTGGGCCCAAGGACCTTTCCCATCAGTGGGGCACCGACCACAACCCGGTCGTCGGGGTGTGGTCTCTCTCCTGACCAGCTTCGATATCGTCCCGGTGTGAAGCCCACCTCTCTCGTTGTCGCCGTGGCCCTGCTGGCTGCCGCCTGTAGCCCGACATCCACCTCCTCCGATGGCGGCCCGGGAAGCATGGTGACGGTTGTAAGGGTCCTGGACGGCGACTCGCTGATCATCTCCATCGACGGGACAGAAGAGGAGGTGCGACTGCTCGGGATCAACACTCCCGAACGCGATGAATGCTTTGCCCCCCAGGCTCGAGAGCGGACCGCCCGACTGGCCGCCGGGCAGATTCGCCTTGATGCCGGGGGACGGGACCAGTTCGGACGCTTGCTCGGATACGTCTTCACCGCAGACGCAACCCTCATAAACCGGCAACTGATCGACGAGGGTCTGGCCATAGCTCTCTCCACCGACCACCCGCGGCGAGCGGAGTTCAAGGCCGGGGAGGAGACCGCTTTCCTGAACGGCCTGGGACGCTGGGAGGCAGCGGCATGCGGACCGGCTGACCCGGCCCGGATCTCTATCACCGAAATGGAGCCAAACGCCCCCGGTGACGACTCCCAGAATCCCAACGGAGAATGGGTGGAATTGACCAATCAGGGGCCCGCGCTGGTCAGGATGACCGGATGGGCTCTGCAGGACGAGTCATCGTCGCACCGGTTCGCGTTCCCGTCCGATTTCGTGCTCCCGCCCGCCGGGCAGGTCCGGATCTTCAGCGGTTGCGGTGAGGACGGGCCGGAAACCTTGTACTGGTGCGGGAGCGGTGCGATCTGGAGCAACGGAGGCGACACCGCCTACCTCTTGGACGGATCCGGCAACGTCGTCGACCGATTGGCCTTTTAGCTACAGGCTCAACCACCGGCTGCCGACATATCTGGGACAGGGAACCTGTGGAGCCACATGGACGCGACCGTCCTCATTGTTGAAGATTCGCCGAGCGTGCGCCGCCTCATCGAGGTGAGCGTTCGTCCGCTTGGGCTCAGGGTCATTGCCGCCGAGGATGGCATCCGCGGGCTGGCCATGGCTCGCAGCGAGATGCCCGACATCATCCTGCTCGATATCGGCTTGCCCGGAATCGACGGGTGGGAGGTACTGCGCGAGCTGAGAGGCGATCCGGCCACAGCCGAGATCTCGGTGATCATCGTGACTGCCCACGCCCAACCGGAAGTGGCAGCCGCAGCCGAGCGAAGGGGTGCCGACGGGTTCATCACCAAGCCGTTCCGGCCCGGACATCTGCGAGAAGCCATCGTCGGTCAGATCGGCCGAGGTGCGGAAGTGCAGGAAACCGGATAACGTGAACACAACGGCTAAGGCGGGAACCTGCTACCTCTCGAGTTACTCGATAGTGCCACTCGTGACGAGTGGTCCGACCCGATCACCCTGGCGCGCCTCACCGCCGAGGGATTGCTGGAGCTAACCCGCGAAAACTGGGTGGGCGAGGGTCTCGACGCCACCCGCCAGATCCGCCGTCGTCGCCCCGATTCCCCCCTGATGCTGGCCGTGACAGAGCCGGCGCTTGATCCCGACCCGTACCGGGCTTCCCTGGGGCTGGCCTCCGTCCTGACGGTGCTGGGCGACCAATCCTGGGCCAGCGACATCGGCCTCGAGATCTCCGAGGAAGCAACCATCGGCGTTATGTCCCTCCACCACGAATCGTTGTGGGCACTGGAGAGCGCCGCCCTGCTGGGAGCGAGCGGAGCCGGGATCATCACCGACCGGCGTGCTGTCGCCCGCGGCCTCGGGTACCTGAGAATGCCTATGAGGTTGGCCAATCCCGCCACCGCCGATGTTCTGCTGCTGCCCGGCATCGCCCGGGACGCGGCCACCATGTGGACTTACCGGCGGTTTGCCGCCGTCAGCTGGAAGGCCAAAGGCCGGGTGATCCCGGTGATCCATCCGGGTGCCTACCTCTCCCCCATGAACCGCAAGGCCTTCCGTCCCCCCGCCGACGTCTACGCCATCGAACTCCCCTCCCCTTGAGGGGAGTTCGTCAGCGGCCCGCAGGGCCGATGACGGGAGGGGGAAAGCAGTGAGCCAACCGGACTGGACTCCGGAGCGGCGCAGTGTGGCGTCATGGGCTAGCTACGACCTGGCCAACACGGTGTTCGCTCTGGGAGTGGCCGGACTGTACTTTCCGGAGTGGCTCATCGACATCGAGGGATACCGGGACCGGGACCTGGCCTTTGCCATCAACATCGCCATGGTCGCCGTCATTATTCTCGCCCCCTGGTTGGGGGCTCGCAGCGACCATCAGGGCAGGCGCCGTCCTTACCTGATCGCGGCCACTTTCGTTTCGGTGGGAGCGACCTTGTTCATGGGCAGCAGCGGGCCTGGCCCCTCTCTGGCTCTGTTCAGCCTGGCCCTGGTCGGGTTTCACATTGGATCGCTCTTCTACGATGCCATGCTGGTCGACGTCTCGACCGAGGCAAACCGGGGGCGGATCTCGGGGTTGGGAGTGGGCGTTGGCTACGTCGGCTCGTTCATCGCGGTCATTGCGGGACGCCTGCTGATCGACAGCCACGGCCACGCAGTGGTCTTCCGGGCTCTGGCCATCTTGTTTCTGCTGTTCGCTTTGCCCGCCTTCTTCTTCCTCAAGGAGCGGCCCCGCCCGCCCCGGTCCGGGCCCGCCCCCTCCGTCGGCCAGACTCTGGCCCAGGTGCGACGATCGTGGCAGGAGGCCGGACGGCACCGGGGCGTGGTCGCCTTCCTGGTCGGACGCTTCTTCTACAGCGACGCCATCAACACCGTGATCGGCGGGTTTCTCACCATCTTCGCTCTCGAAGAGGTGGGGTTCACCCGCGATGAGTTGGAAATCGTGCTCGGATTCGGGATCCTGGCTTCCATCTTCGGCGGCCTGGGAGGCGGAAGGTTGACCGAGCGAGTCGGGCCGCGTCGGGCCCTTCACTTCGCTCTCTACATCTGGATGACGGCCTGGATCTTCGGGCTGGGAGCAGCCGCCACCGACGCCAAGCCCCTCGGGGTCGTGCTCGTGATCATGGGCGGGTTTGCCCTCGGCACCACCTGGAGCGCCGACCGAACCTATATGGCCCGCATCACGCCTCCCGACCGCTACGCCGAGTTCTATGGCCTGTATGCAACCGTGGGCCGATTCGCCACCATTCTCGGACCGCTCATGTGGGCGCTCATCGTCGACTATGCCGGCTGGGGCCGTACCACCGCAATGGCCGCCTTGTTCGGCTTCCTGGTAATCGGCCGGATTGTGCTCAGCCGGGTAGATGACACGCCGCGCGATTGGTCGACGGCCTAGACCCAACTCCGCCCCGGCTTGCCGGGCCGAAACCGCCGGGACCGTTAACCTCGCCGGCATGGCCCGTCTGCTGCTGATCGCCAACCCGCTTGCGTCCGGGTTCACCGGTGCCACTCACCGGGAAGTGATGACGATCCTGGCCGGGTCCTATGACGCCGACTCCATCTGGCCTAATAGCCCCGGCGAATCACAAGAGGCCAGCGCCAAGGCCGCCGCCGACGGCGTCGAGGTGGTGGTGGCGATGGGCGGGGATGGGGTAGTCCATCACGTCGCCAACGGCATTGCTCACTCAGATACTGCCCTGGGGATCATTCCGGCCGGAACCACCAATGTGCTGGCCAGGATTCTCGGCCTTCCCGGCAAAGCGATTCCGGCCGCTGAATTCCTGGCCGGCAACCCTCCCCAGCATCGCATCGCACTGGCCCGCGTCGACGCCACCGGTCCGACCGGGCGGCTGTCTGGGTACGCGGTGTTCGCTGCCGGGCTGGGACTGGATGCCGAGGTGGTGCAGCAAGCCGAGACCACTCCACATCGCAAGGTGTGGTTCGGCGGCCTCCACTACGCCCGCTCAGCCGGGTGGATGTTCCTCAGCAAGTTCCGCAAGCGCCGGCCCACCATCCGGGCCATCAGCGGCGACGACCAGGCCGACGCCGTCGCCGTCATCACCCAGATCCATTGGCCCTATACCTATTTCGGGCGCACCCCGCTGCGAATCACGGCCCGGCCCGTGACCGGGCTCAGCACCCTGGTGGTTGAGAAGGCCCCACCGGCCCGGGCCATCGGGCTGGCGGGGGCAGCAGTGGTGGGGAGAGGAATGGACCGCGTGCCGGGAATGTCGGTCTGGGCCGGCATCGACGAACTGGTAGCAGTTGCCGACCCGCCCGCCTGGTTCCAGGCCGATGGCGAGCTGCTGGGACAGCTAAGCGAGCTGCACATCCGTTTCGCTCCTGATGCGCTGGCCGTGGTAGCTCCCCGCTGAGTCAGAGGGCGCCTGCCAGCCTGGCCTCGATCTCCACCTGGGCCAGTGTGGCCCCGAGCACCCCCCGCTCCCACAAGATCTCGAACAACCCGCGGCCGAACCGGAACTCCAGCCCCGCTTCCAGTGCCGCAAGGGCGGCCGGATCAACCTCAGGATCGGCTCCGAACCAGAAAGCGTGCCACGCCGAGCCGAACCGTCCTCGCTCGATTGGGATCACCGGCTGCAGGCCCGACTCGTCCAGAGCAGCCCGCAACTCCTCCTCGATCCTGGCGTAGTCATACTCGTGTCGCAGCCGCGTGCCGAAGCGGCCCCCCGACTCCACGGACAGGGCTGTGACAAAGTCGCCGATCCGGCATACCGCGTCATCGAAGCCGACTCCTTCCGACAGCGCCTGCACGACCGAGCTTCGCACCGACGGCCACCGTTCTTCGAACCCGACTCCCGAACCGGAGTCGAGGCCGGTCTGACTGCGGAGCTGACGGCCGACTCGACGAATGTCGCCGACCAGCTTGCCGGTCGCCACTGCTTTGCCATCCAGCTGGTCGGCCAGGAACTCACGCAGTGGATCGATATTGAGTGGGTTCATGCCGGGCGGATCGGCCGCCAGGTCGAACAACCGGGGCGAAGTGACCCCATCCTCTTGTAAGGACTTGATCAGATCGGCTCTGATCTCCGACGAGTCGTGCTGGCCGAGCAGGTCGATCTGGTTGAGCACGAACAAGAACTGTTCCTGGTACTCGAGCAGACGAGCAATGAAGTGCTCGTGAACCATCGGATCGCGATACTTCTGCGGATCGAACACCCAGATAACGGCATCAACTTCGGGCAGGAGCCGTTCGACGATCTGATGATGCTGCAACACGATGCTGTCGTGATCTGGCAAATCAATGATGGCCAGCTTGGGGAGCACCGATTGCTCGAAGCGGGCCTGGATGTCGAGCCGGTCCAGGAGTTGGACCAAGCCCGGCTCGGGGTCGACCGGAATCCAGGCGAGCGCTTCTTCGGTGGTGGGGCGCAGCACCCCGGTTTCGGCGATGCGGGAGCCGGCGATTGCGTTGAGCAGGCTCGATTTGCCCGAGCCGGTACCCCCCGCCAGGGCGATTACGAGCGTGTCACCGAGGAAGCCGCGCCGGTCTCGCACGTGAGTGGCCACGCTGGTGGCGGCTTTGATGTCCTCGTCGGCCGCTATGCCCTCCGCCCGGCCGATGGCCAGGTCGAGCA
>JBPCTX010000377.1:0-5640 GCA_051011455.1 Acidimicrobiia bacterium
CGCCAACGCCTTCGACCTCCACCCCGAGGTGCGGGGGATGCACGGCATCAAGAGCACCCTTGCCACTGTCACCGAGGACATGGTGGCCGCTCTGGATGGGCACGGAACCGTCGAGTACACCATCGGAGGAGACTTCGCCGGCGGGGTCTTCGTCATCGGCTACGCAAACGACCCCGAACTGGTTCAACCTGTGCTCCGCTATCTCAAGATGGGCGACGGCCCCTACTACACCTTCTACCGCCCCTGGCACCTGGTCCACATCGAGGCTCCGCTCTCGATTGCCGAGGTCTACCTCGATCGGGAGCCCACGATCCAGCCGGCCGGTCCGTTCGTGACCGACGTGGTGGCGATCGCCAAGAAGGACCTGGAGCCCGGCGAGTTGTTGGATGGCATCGGTGGATGGACTTCCTACGGCGAAGTCGACACCGTCGCCAACGCGGCTGGATTCCTACCGATGGGTATGACCGAGCACGCCCGCATTACCAGCGCGGTGGCAATGGACGAGCCGATTCCCCTCGATGCTGTCGAGCTCGACGAGTCCCGTCCAATCGTCCGGGCCCGCCGGGAGCAAGACGCTCTCTAGAAGCTTGCCCGCGGTTCACCAGAACAAGGGCTCGAGCACGACGGTTGTCACCAAAACGATGGCGGTTAGTGGCGCCCCGAGCCGAGCGTAGTCAAAGAAGCGGTAGCCACCAGGGCCGTAGACCATGGTGTTGGTTTGGTACCCGATCGGCGAGAGGAACGACGCCGACGCAGCGACCGCAATCGCGATGGCAAAGCCCCGAGGGTCATGATTGATGTCGGCCGCCGCAGCCACTGCGATTGGAAACATGATCGCGGCGGCCGCAGCGTTGGAGACGAGCTCTGTCAGCACGACGGTTGCGAGCATGAGACCGGCCAACGTCATGGACGTGCCGAGGCCCCCAAATCCCCCAACCAGGGTGGCTGCAATCTCGGACGCCAACCCAGATTCCGCCGCTGCGGCGCCGACCCCAAAGGCAGCCGCTATGAGCAGCACTACGTCCAGATCCACGGAACGGCGGGCTTCGCCGGGTGTGAGGACCTTCCCAAGCACGAGGGCGAAGGCGCCCAACAAAGAGGCCTCTAACAAGCTGAGCAGCCCGGTAGCCGCAGTGACGACAATGGCCGCCAAGACGATGGCAACAGCTCGTGCTTTGCGAGTCCCGACCGGGGGGACGACGTCGAGTGGCGAAACGAGTAAGAAGTCGTTGCGGTCGTACCAGCGGTTTCGAAAGTCCGGGTCGGCAAGCAGGAGCAAGGTGTCGCCTACCCGGACCTGAATCTCTCCCAGCTTGCCCTCCACACGGGTCCCCGAACGATGGATGGCTACTACTGCGGCCTGATAGCGGCCACGGAAGGATGCTTCTCGCAGTGTCTTTCCCACTAGAGGAGAAGAGGCCCCGACCACGGCTTCGAAGAAAGCCGACTGGTCGGTTTCAAAGGCGAGGTGTTCTTGCTCCGCCGACTCCAGGCCGCGTGTCGATTGCAGGTCAATGACGTTGTCGGCCCGGCCTACAAACCGCAGGCGGTCGTCGCCACGCAGGACGAGAGTCGGTTCGACTGGTCCGATTAGATCGGCACCGCGCCTGACCTGCACGAGGAACACGCCGGCCAGGTGACGCAGGCCCCCCGCCTCGACCGTTACGCCGTCGACGGGCCCGCCGGCGACGACGGTCATGTCAACGATGAACTCGCGAATGTTGGTTTCCAAGTCCCCTCGGGCAGGAGTGCGGTCCCGCAACAAGCGAGGAGCCAGCACAATCAACGCGGCCACGCCGATGAGCGCCACCGGCAGCCCGAGCTTGGTGATCTCGAAGACGCCGATTGGATCAAACCCGTCAGCTTCCAGCAAGCCGGACACCAGAAGGTTCGTCGACGTTCCGAGCACCGTGATGAGCCCGCCGAGGATCGCGGCAAAGGAGAGAGGCATCAGATACTTGGCTCGGGAGCGATCCCGGCGGTCCGCCCAGGCACCGACCTGCGGGACGAGCATCGCCACGATTGGCGTGTTGTTCAACAATGCTGAGGATCCGGCCACCGGTACTAGAAGCCGGGTCAGTCCCCTTTTGGCAGAGCCATTCTCTTGCAACATGGACGACACCAACGGCTGAAGTGCTCCGGTCTTCTCAACAGCCCTGGCCACCACAAACAGGGCTGCAACGGTGATGGGAGCCGGATTGCTGAACCCCGATAGTGCTTGCTGGGTGTCGATGACGCCCGTAACCAAGAGCGCAACAACCGCCCCAAGCAACGTCGCGGCCGGGGCGAGGAAGTCCCGCGCCAGCACAACGATCGCGATGCTGATTATGGCAAGTGTCAGCCAGGCTTCCCAGGCCATAAGGACAATGCCTAGCCGGCGGCGTCCGGGCCGATGTATCCCTGCGCCTCCAGATGAAGGATGATCTGCTGCGCAGCCTCCGATGGGCGAAGGTTGGTGGTGTCGATGACGATCTCGGCATCGACCGGCTCCTCGTAGGGGTCGGAGATGCCGGTGAATTCCTTGATGATCCCGGCCCGCGCTTTCGCATAGAGGCCCTTGCGGTCACGTTGCTCGCATACCTCGAGGGGGGTGGCGATGTGCACCAGGTCGAAGCCGCCGACAGGTTCGATCAGTGACCGAACGATCTGGCGAGTGTGGTCGTACGGCGCAATGGGCGCGCACAGGGCGATGCCGCCGTTCTTGGTGATTTCGGACGCCACCCAGCCGATCCGCTGGATGTTGATGTCCCTGTGCTCCTTGGAGAAACCGAGCTCTGACGACAGGTGCTTGCGAACCAGGTCACCGTCCAGGAGAGTCACCGGACGGCCGCCCATCTCGAGCAATTTGACCATGAGTGCGTTAGCAACCGTCGACTTGCCAGAGCCGGAGAGGCCGGTGAAGAACACCGTGAAGCCCTGCTTGTGACGAGGGCGATGAGTTTTGCGTAGCTCCGCCACGACATCGGGGAAGGAAAACCACTCGGGGATCTCCCGACCATCGGCCAGACGATCGCGTAACTCGGTTCCGGAGATTGACAGGGTCTTCTTCTCCTCGGGCACCTCATCGACCGGAAAGTAGGTGTCGTCGTCCGGCAGGTACACCATCATCCGGAACGGGACCATCTCGACGCCGATCTCCTCCTCATGGGTGCGGAGCAGGTCCTGGGCGTCGTACGGTCCGTAGAAGGGCGTTCCGCTGGAATCTGATCCGGGGCCGGCGTGATCGCGACCGACGATGAAGTGTGTGACGCCGTAGTTCTTGCGAATGATGGCGTGCCACACGGCTTCTCTTGGACCGCCCATCCGCATCGCCAGGGGGAGCAAGGCCATTTTGGCGGTGGCTTGGGGGTAGTGGTGGAGGATGGCCTGATAGCAACGGACCCTGGTGTAGTGGTCGATGTCGCCTGGCTTGGTGAGCCCCACCACAGGGTGGATCAGCAGGTTGGCTTCGACGTCCTTGGCAGCCCGCATCGTGATCTCCTGATGGGCCCGATGCATCGGGTTGCGAGTCTGGAAACCGACGATCCGGCGCCAGCCCGCCCGGGCGAAATCGTCTCGCAGCTGGGTAGGAGTCCGGCGCAGGGCCCGGAAGTCATAGTGGACGGGGAGTTGCAGGCCCTCGATTCGTCCGCCGACGTAATAAGGGTTAGTCGATCGCAGCAGGTGGGCGACGCCCGGATGGCCGGCGTCGGTGGTGCCAAAGACGGACGAGGCCTCTGCTTCGAAGTCCGGCTGCCAGACGTTTTCGACGTGCAGTACCGCGATCAGGACACCTTCGGGATCGCGCAGCTCCAACTCGCCCCCGATGTCGAGGCTCTTGGCCACTTCCTCGCTGACGTCGAGCGTGATCGGCATCGGCCACAGCGTTCCATCGGCCAGGCGCATGTCGGCCATCACACCTTCGTAGTCGGCTTGCGACATGAATCCGGACAGGGGCGAGAACCCGCCGTTCAAGAGCAACTCGATGTCGTTCAGCTGGCGTGGAGTGAGACTCCACTCGGGTACGCCGCGGTCGGGCGCCATCAGTTCGGCGGCTCGCTCGGGGGCGACCAGCAGGTCCACCAGGGACCCTCCATGAGGGGTGATGAGGTTGTTGAGCATGCGTCAGTGACTCCGTCAGATCGGGGTGAAGTCCATAGCGTAGGCCAGGTCAGGGATAGGGCGTTGTAACCCCGCCTAAGGAAGCGTGGAAGGGGGTGGAGGATCCTCGGGAGGAGTCTCGTACCACTCGGCGTCAACCGTCGTCGGGCCTGACCGCGTCACCCATCGGCCCTGAAAGCGGCCGGTTAGGAAGCGGCGAGCCGACTCCCGCACTGGGGGAACCAGCAACAGGAACCCGACCACGTCGGTAAGGAAACCGGGGGTCACCAGGAAGGCTCCGGCTACCACGATCATGGCCCCATGGGCGAGTTCACGGCCCGGGAAGCGGGCTTCGAAAAAGGCAGTCTGCACATCGGCTACTGCGGCTGATCCCTGCCGGGTTACCAGCGCGGATCCGACCACCGCCGTCAGAACGATGATGACGAGGGTGGCCGGCAACCCGATGCGCCCACCCACGTAGATGAATAGAGCGATTTCGGCTATCGGGACGCCGACGAAGAGCATGAAGAGGATCCCCACGGGCCCCGAGCTTATCGGAGCGGGTAGCCTGCCGCCTCATGAGAGCTCAATTTGTCACACTTCCCGGGGACGGAATCGGCCCTGAGGTCGCCGCCGAGGCGGTCAAGGTGCTGGGTGTCGTCGCCGCCCGGTTCGACCACCACTTCACTTTCGTGGAACACCTGATCGGAGGCGCCGCCATCGACGCAACCGGACAGCCACTGGCTGCATCCACGGTCGAGGCGTGCCGTCAGGCGGACGCGGTGATACTGGGAGCCGTCGGCGGCCCCAGGTGGGATGATCCCACCTCACCGGTCCGTCCCGAGCAGGGCCTGCTCCGGATCCGCAGCGAGCTCGGATTGTTCGCCAACCTGCGCCCCATCATGGTCTTTCCGGAGCTGGCGCCTGCCTCCCCACTACGACCCGAACTGGTGGCCGGGGTCGACATTCTCTTCTTCCGGGAGTTGACCGGCGGGATCTACTCCGGGGAATCCGGTGCCGACGAGAACAGCGCCTTCCAGGTCATGCACTACACCAACGAGGAAGTAGAACGGATCGTTCGCCTTGCGGCCGAGGCCGCACGCAAGCGAGGCGGCAGGCTGACCATGGTCGACAAAGCCAACGTGCTGGAGCCGTCACGCCTGTGGCGGCGTCTGGCCGGAGAGCTGGTGGCCTCCGACTATCCCGATCTTGACTACGAAGTGATCCTGGCCGACGCCATGGCTATGTACCTGCTTTCTCGCCCGGCCGACTTCGACGTCGTGGTCACGTCCAATCTGTTCGGAGACATGCTGACCGACGAGGCGTCGATGCTGACCGGCTCGCTCGGGATGCTGCCCTCGGCCTCAATCGGCTCGAGCGGTCCCGGTCTGTATGAGCCGGTGCACGGATCAGCGCCCGACATTGCAGGGACAGGAGTTGCCAACCCGCTGGCGACGATCCTGGCGTCGGCGATGGCGCTCCGTCATTCCCTCGATCTAGAGGAAGAGGCGGCCGCGGTCGAAGGTGCGGTGGCGGCGACGATTGCGGCCGGTCTCCGCA
>JBPCTX010000378.1:0-5991 GCA_051011455.1 Acidimicrobiia bacterium
GCGATCCGGCCCTGCCATTCGCCAACGTCACCCTGGGCGGCTTGCATCTGGTCGCGCAGCGCCTCCATCTCCCGGGCGGTCTCGGCCAGTTCGTCCTTGATTGCGTTTTGGGCGGCCACCGGGGCGACCGAGGCCAGCATGACCAATGCCACGAGGAGAGCCAGTCGCTTCACTTCGATTCCTGCAGGTAACGGCGGAGGCCGACCAGGCTGCCGATGGCACCGGCGATGGCACCGAAGGCAAGCACGATCATGCCGCGGCTGAACAGGAACGACGAGGGGACTTCGGTGTCGATGATGCCCAGATCGAGGTTGGCGATGAACCAGCGATAGCCAAACCATCCCGCCAGGACCGCCAGGGCACCTCCCACCAGGCCTTCAATCAATCCTTCCACCAGGAACGGCGTGCGGACGAACCAGTTGGAGGCGCCCACCAGCTTCATGATTGAGATCTCCTCACGGCGGGCATAAATGGCCATGCGGACGGTATTCGAGATCATCACCACGGCCGACAGCCCCAGTGCCGCTCCCAGAATGATGCCACCGGTGTTGAGAGCTCGGGAAGCCTCCAGAGTGTCCTCCACCGCCTCGGAGGCTTCCACCACGGCGTCGACGCCCTGCATCGACCCGAGCCGGGCTACCACCACCGTGTGGGTCTCGTTGTCGTGCAGGTCGACCCGAACCGACGCGGGCATGGCGTTGGGGTCGACCTCTTCGACGAGTGCCGGATTCTCGGAAAACATGGTCTGAAACTCTTCCCAGGCCTCGGCCTTGCCGACGTAGAGGGCCTGCTCCACCTCGTCCCATCCGCCTACCTCATTGGTGATGGCGGTGTGATCAGCCAGGTCGGCATCATCCAGCCAGGCGATGATGGTGATCCCCTCCTGCCAGCGAGCAGCCGAATTGCGGCCCACCTCATTGACGATCAGAGCCATGTAGGTCATGAAGAGCGAAACGAACACGGCGAGGATCGCTCCCAGCACCAGCAACACATTGCGACGCAGGTTGGTGGCGGCCTCACCGACTACGTACTCAGCCCTCATCAGGCTCTCCAGGTGCTACGACCGCCTCTTCCTCCCGCGACTCTGGCTGACGCTCCGGCTGACGCTCCGGCTGACGCTCTGGCTCACGCTCCGGCTGACGCTCCGGCTCTGCGCCGGTGGCCGAGCCGTTGGCGTCCGCGGCCGGTGGGCCGTTCGGGGCAGGTGCAGGATCGTGGGCGGCCGCCGTCACGGTTCCCTCATAGACACCACGCGACTCGTCGCGGACGATGCGGCCCCGCTCCAACTGCATGACCCGGCGCCGCATGGCATCAACGATGGCGTGGTCGTGGGTGGCCATCACCACGGTGGTACCGGTGCGGTTGATGCGATCCAGCAGACGCATGATGCCGACGGAAGTGGCGGGATCGAGGTTTCCGGTCGGCTCGTCGGCCAGCAATATCAGGGGCCGGTTGACAAAGGCGCGGGCGATCGACACTCGCTGCTGCTCTCCGCCCGATAGCTGCCGCGGCAAACGTTCGGCCTTGGACGAAAGCCCAACCAGTTTCAGCACCTTGGGCACCTGCTGGGCCACCATCCCCCGGGGACGGCCGATCACCTCGAGGGCGAAGGCGACATTCTGGAACACCGTCTTGTTGGGCAGCAGCTTGAAGTCCTGGAAAACGGTTCCGACCGAGCGGCGCAGGTAGGGCACCTTCCACTCCGGGAGGTCGGCGATGTTGCGTCCTGCCACCCAGATCTCTCCCTCGGTGGGTCGCTCCTCGCGCATCAAGAGGCGAATCAGGGTTGACTTGCCCGACCCCGAGGGACCCACGAGAAAGATGAACTCGCCCTTCTGAATTGTGGTCGTGGCCTCACGGATCGCGACGGTAGAACCGTCGTAGACCTTGGTGACGCCTTGCAAGCGAATCATGCAGAAACTCCGGAAGAGGGCTGCCTGGATGGGCCCAAAAATCGTACCAGTTCAGTCATTTTGCGCGGTTCCATCTGAATCCTGACGCCGCCGCCACTCTAGGTAGCCGTCGGCGAACGCGGAGATGTCTCCATCAAGGACTCCTTCTACATTTCCTATCTCGACGTCGGTCCGCAAATCCTTGACCATCTGATAGGGAGCCAGCACATAGCTGCGGATCTGATGGCCCCAGGCCGCCTCGTTTTGCTCGCCGCGGATCTCCTCCAACCGGTCGGCGTGCTGTTGACGAGCCAGCTCGGCGAGGCGGGAGTTGAGCAACTCCATAGCTCGAGCCCGGTTCTGGAGCTGCGAGCGTTCGGCCTGGCAGGTCACCACAATGTTGGTGGGCAAGTGGGTGATCCGCACCGCCGAATCGGTGGTGTTGACGTGCTGGCCGCCTGCCCCCTGGGCCCGCATCACATCGACTCGGAGGTCCTCCGGATTGATCTCAAACGGGGCCGCCTCCACTTCGGGGATCACGTCGACGGCAGCAAACGAGGTGTGGCGGCGGTTGGCGGCATCGAAGGGGCTCATGCGCACCATTCGATGGACACCCCGCTCTCCCTCCATGTTTCCGTAGGCGTAGTCGCCCCGCACCGTGATCGATGCCGACTTGATGCCGGCCTCCTCCCCCTCCTGGACGTCGTCGAGCTCCACCTCGAAACCGGCCGTGTCCAGGTAACGCCGGTACATCCGGAGCAGCATTTCTGCCCAATCCTGGGCATCGACCCCGCCGGCACCGGCGTGGATTGAAACGATGGCGCTGTTGTCGTCGTACTCGCCAAAGAACAAGCTCTCACGTTCCAGGTCGGCCATCTCCGACTCCAGCCGGGTCAGCTCCGAAGCGGCCTCCTTGACGGTGGCCGGGTCGTCCTCGGCCTCGCCCAAATCGAGCAGGGTTTCGGCATCATCGAGCGTTGACCCGATCGCCGCCACCTGCGCGATGGTCTGCTCGTGGCGAGCCAGCAAGCGGGTCACCTTGCGAGCTTCGTCCGGATCGTTCCACAGGTCGGGCGCGGAGGCCTGTTCTCTCAGCTTCTCGAGGTTGCTGACCTTCTGGTCGACGTCAAAGGAACCTCCGGGCATCGTCCAGCCGGGAGCGAAGTTCCTTGAGCAATGATCGTGGATCGGACATATCGGGGAGGATACAGGGGGTCGCGAATGTCGCGAGTGCCATTCCATGAGCAGCGCCCAGCTACCAGTCGCCAGTTGTCTCTGTGGAGCTATCCCGCCCGCAGGGGATTCCACGGCAATTACCCCTCCGACACACGGCCCCGCGAAATGGACAACTGGAAGCTGGTAGCTGGTCGACAGGGAATTCCATGGGGATTACCCCTCCGACACATGGAGCCCGCGATACGGAGAACTGGAAGCTGGAAGCTGGTAGCTGGTCGGCCGGGGACTCGGTGGCGATTACCCCTCCGACACATGGCCCCCCGAAATGGAGAACTGGAAGCTGGTAGCTGGCGACTGGGCGGTCGCCTAGGCGACCGCCCCATGACACCGTTTGTACTTCTTGCCGGAGCCGCAGGGACAGGCCTCGTTGCGGCCGATCTTGCCCGAGGCATCCGCCTGTGGCTTCTTGCCACCGCTCAGGTTGGTGGTGACTGCGGTCGGAGTGGCCTGCGGAGAGACCTGAGGACGCTGCTGCTCCACCACCTGAACGTGGCTCAGGTACCGGACGGTGTCGTGTTTCACGGCCGCCACCAGGTCCGAGAACATGTCATATCCCTCGCGCTGATACTCGACAAGAGGATCTTTCTGGCCCATGGCTCGCAGACCGATGCCGGCTCGCAGGTAGTCCATCTCGGCCAGGTGTTCGCGCCACTTGTTGTCGATGACCGACAACACCACTCGCTGCTCGAGGGACCTGAGATTCTCTTCGCCGATCTCTTCCTCTCGTCCGAGGTAGAAGGCGTGGACGGACTCCTGAAGTCGGGCAACCACATCGTTGGCGTCCACTCCGGACTCGGCCGCGAAGTCCTCAGCCGTGAACTCGTGGGGATACAACAGGGTCAGCTGAGTGAGCAGCTCGTCCCAATCCCACCGATCAGGCGTCTCGGCCGGGTCGATGGTGCCTTCGACCACATCGTCCATCACCTCGTCCAGCCACTCCTGCACCAACTCGGCGCCCTCGCCTTCGCGGAGGATGCCGGACCGCCAGTCGTAGATGACTGTGCGCTGGCGGTTCATCACCTCGTCGTATTTCAGGACGTTCTTGCGGATCTCGAAGTTCTGGGACTCGACCTGTGTCTGGGCCCGCTCGATCGACTTGCTGACCATCTTGGCTTCGATGGGCACGTCCTCGGGCATCTTGAGGCGACCCATGATGGCCGTGACCCGGTCGCTGGCGAAGCGCCGCATGAGGTCGTCCTCCAGCGAGAGGTAGAACCTCGACTCGCCCGGGTCGCCCTGACGTCCCGACCGGCCCCGCAACTGGTTGTCAATCCGCCGCGACTCGTGGCGCTCGGTGGCCAGAACGTACAGTCCGCCGGCGTCGATCACCTTTTCGTGCTCGGCGGCACATTCGTCCTCATAGCGGGCCAGATGCTTCTTGTAGACCTCTTCATACTCCGGCGTGTCCGGCACAAGGTCGGGCGTCTTGGCCATTGCTCGCAAGGACAACTCCTCGGGGTTGCCGCCCAGTCGGATGTCGACACCGCGCCCGGCCATGTTGGTGGCGACGGTGACCGCCCCGATGCGGCCGGCCTGGGCAACGATGGTGGCTTCCCGCTCGTGGTGCTTGGCGTTGAGCACCTCGTGGGCGATGCCCCGCTTCTTGAGCACCGCCGACAACCGCTCGGACTTCTCGATGGAGACCGTACCGACCAGGATGGGTTGGCCGTTTTGATTGCGCTCGGTGATGTCGTCGGCCACGGCGTTGTACTTGGCCTTCTCGCTCATGTAGACCAGGTCGGGTTGATCGGCCCGGGCAATCGGCCGGTTGGTGGGGATCTCCACCAGCGTCACCCCGTAGATCTGGTTGAACTCGGCTTCCTCGGTCATAGCCGTGCCGGTCATGCCGGCCAGCTTGTCGTACATCCGGAAGTAGTTCTGCAGGGTGATGGTGGCCAGCGTCTGGTTCTCGTCCTTGATCGCCACGCCTTCTTTGGCCTCGATTGCCTGGTGCAGGCCCTCCGAGTAGCGCCGTCCGTCCAGCACCCGGCCGGTGAACTCGTCGACGATCTTCACTTCGCCGTCCGAGATGAGGTAGTCGACGTCCTTGTCGAAGATGGTCTTGGCCTTGAGAGCAGCCTCCAGGTGGTGAACCAGGTCGACGTTGGAGTAGTCATACATGTTCTCGATGCCGAGGATCTCCTCGACCCGAGCCACACCCTCCTCAGTAGTCATCACCTGCCGCTTGGCCTCGTCCACCTCGTAGTGGAGCTCACGTTGGAGTCGCTCGGCGATACGGGCAAAGTCCCGGTACCACTTGGCGGTGTCGGCGACCCGGCCGCTGATAATGAGAGGAGTCCTGGCTTCGTCAATGAGAATGGAGTCCACCTCGTCGACGATCGCGAACGAGTGGTCACGTTGCACCATGTCCTCGGGGCGCATTGCCATGTTGTCGCGCAGGTAGTCGAACCCGAATTCATTGTTGGTGCCGTAGGTCACATCCGCGGCATAGGCCTGTTTGCGGTCGGCATCGGGGATATCGCTTTGAATTACACCGACTGAGAGACCTAGAAACCGATAGACGGCGCCCATCCACTCCGAGTCACGACTCGCCAGGTAGTCGTTGACCGTCACCACATGCACGCCCTTGCCAGTCAGGGCGTTCAAGTAGACCGGCATCGTCGCGACCAGGGTCTTACCCTCACCGGTCTTCATTTCGGCGATCTTGCCCTGGTGAAGAACGATCCCACCGATCAGCTGTACATCGAACGGTCGCATCTCTACGGTACGCCGAGCGACCTCTCGTACCACGGCAAACGTGGGCACCAGGAGGTCGTCGGGCGAGGCGCCGTTCTCGATCTGCTGTCTGAATTCTGTGGTTTTGGCGCGGAGCTGATCGTCGGTCAGTTGCTCGATGCTGGGC
>JBPCTX010000379.1:0-2548 GCA_051011455.1 Acidimicrobiia bacterium
TCCCGCCGGGAGTAACTCCGCCAATCGAAGAGGTGACTCTGTTCGACGAGAGTGAGATCGCCGGTTACCTGAAGGAGCCGGATGAGCCGGGCTATCGCAACCCTTACCGGATCTGGCGTCCCTTCACCTAGGCGGCACCTTCTCCAGAACAGTGGCTGCCAACGAACGGCCGATGGCCAGTGATGAGGTGGCGCCCGGCGAAGGAGCGTTGAGAACGTGAACCGCGTTCTCGGTTGACGAGATCACGAAGTCGTCCGCCAGTTGCCCGTCCGGGGTCAGCGCCTGGGCTCTGACCCCCGAGTGACCGCCGACGAAGTCCTCGGCCTGGAGGTCGGGAACCAGCCGCTGCACCGCCCTGGTGAACAGGCGCTTGCTGACCGAGCGGGCCAGCTCGCTCAGGCCGGAGCGCCAGTGAGCGCGGAAGAGCCGTCGCGTTCCGGGATAGGAGAGCGCGTCCCAGACCTCGGGGAGATCAACGGTGGTGCGCCGGTATCCCTCCCGCGCCCAGGCGAACACTGCATTGGGCCCGGCCTCGACTGTGCCATCGTGGCGTCTGGTCAGATGCACTCCGAGGAACGGAAGGGTCGGATCCGGAACGGGATAGATCGAGCTGTTCACGAAGGAACGGGCCTTCGGCCGGACGGTCAGATATTCGCCGCGGAATGGGACGATGCGAACGGGCGGATCGACACCCATCAAGCCGGCGACACGATCGCTGTACAGCCCGGCACAGTTGACGACCACCCTGGCCGTGGCCTCGCCCCGGGTATGAATGAGTCTCCAACCGGGGCCGTCGGGGGTGGCTGACTGAAGGGCGGCGCCAACGGCCACCTTGGCCCCTCTTCCGGAGATCGTCGAGGCCAGGGCGCGCGTGACAGCCTGGAAGTCGACGGCTCCGGTGCTGGGCACGAAGAGGGCATCGGTGCCGGCTGCATGCGGCTCTATCTCGCGCAGCTCGCCAGCCCCGATCCTCCTCATTCCTGTCAGTCCGTTTGCGCGGCCGCGGCGCTCCAACTCGTCGAGCCTGGCCCTCTCGGACTCGCCGGTTGCGATCACCACCTTGCCGTCGCGGGTGTAGGCGATGTCGTGCTGCTGGCAGAACTCCACCATCATGGCTGCCCCCTCCACGCATAGTGCTGCCTTGAGTGAGCCGGGTTGGTAGTAGAGGCCGGAGTGGAGAACACCGCTATTGCGCCCGCTCTGGTGGCGGGCAACCTCCGGCTCTTTCTCCAACACCAGCAGGTCGAGCTCGGGCCGTTGCTGGAGGAGAGCCCGGGCGGTGGCGAGGCCGATGATGCCTCCGCCGACGATGGCGACATCGTGATTCATGGGGCGGAGGCTAGGGCCAGGCGCGCCGGCCGCTCGGGAGGAGGCGTTGTCAGTCCAGGGCCTGTCGAACCGTTTGGTAGATCCGGTCTGCACTGGGAAGGCTCATGTCTTCAAGGGCCTCGGCGGCGGGGAGGGGGATATGAGGAGTGGTGATGCGGATAACCGGCGAGTCGAGATCCCAGAACCCTTCGTCGGCGACAATGGATGCCAGCTCGGCTCCCCATCCACACAATCGCGGATTCTCCTCGACCGTATAGAAGCGACCTGTCTTGGCGACCGAGGTCAGCAGAGTCCTGGTGTCGAGCGGGACCAGTGAGCGAACGTCGATCACCTCGGCCGAAATGCCATCCCCGGCCAGCCGTTCGGCGGCCTCCAGAGCTCTCGGTACCATCAGTGCCAAGGCGGCGATGGTGCAATCGGTGCCTTCCCGCACGATCGACGAGGTGCCGAGCTCCTCGAACAGCTCGCCCTCAGGGACCTCAGCCTTGACCGCCAGTAGCGACTTGTGCTCGAAGAACACGACCGGATCGGGATCGCGCACCGCCGCCGCCATCAGCCCAACAACATCGGCCGGGTTGGAGGGGGCGACGACTTTCAAGCCGGGGATCATCATGCACCAGTTCTCAACACTCTGGCTGTGCTGGGCCCCGAACCGCGAACCGCCTCCGTTGGCAGTTCGGATGACTACCGGGACCCCGACCTGGCCGCCGGTCATGTAGCGGGTTTTGGCCATCTCGTTGGCCACGATGTCCCAGCAGACTGCCAGGAAGTCGGAGAACATGATCTCGGCAATCACCGGGATGCCCGTCATGGCGGCCCCCATCGCCGCACCCAGAATCGCCTGCTCGGAGATCGGAGTATCGCGAATGCGCTGGGGCCCGAACTCGTCCAGAAGACCGACCGTCGTCTTGAATACCCCGCCCGCGCTCGCGATGTCCTCACCCAGCATCACCAGGGTGGGATCACGTCGCATTTCCTGGGCGATGCCGTAGGCGACGGCCTCCCGGTAACTCAGTTCCGCCATGCTGCGCCTCCGTCACCCCAAACATCGGTGAAGAGGTGCTCGTCACCGGGGTGAGCTCCGGCTTTGGCAAATTCGGTGGCCTCATCAACCCGGCCGGCCACGGACTGCTGGATGGCGGCCAGGTCGCCCTCCGGTACCCCGAGGTCGAGCATGCGTTGGTGATACATCGGTATCGGGTCCCGGTCGAGCCAGGCC
>JBPCTX010000380.1:0-15583 GCA_051011455.1 Acidimicrobiia bacterium
CCCAGCAGCTGACCACGGGACAGGTCCAGACTGAACCCGTCAAGGGCGGTGACAGATCCGTAATGCTTGGAGAGGTTTGAGAGCCTGAGCACGCCTGAACGCTATCGCAGGCACCCGTCGAGAGTCAGGCTGGTCTCAGCAGCCGGCAGTCGTACATATGTCGAGAGCCGTCCATTCCCGGCCATCCTGAGGCACCAGCTTCAGATGCAGGCTGGATCCGCTCCGGTAGTAGGTCTGGCCGTCGGATTCGAGGAGGGCGGCCAGGCTGCCAACGGGCTCCAGCCGGTTGCGCTCGTCGATCCACCAATCACGGTAGATATGCGGCGAACCGGAAACACCGGCCAACACCACATGCAGCCACTCTCCCGAGGAGATCTCGTCGGTTCGGATCTGGAAGTGGGAGGTCCACGGACCGGCCGGGTCCACCGTATAAGTCCGTCCGTTCAGAATGCTGCTGCGGAAGTGGTCGTTGACGCCATCGTCGGGCCGGCCGACCAGGGTGTGGGTGGCACCGTCGTCGCGCCGTATCTGAATCGGTCCCATGGCCACCGAGCTCCCTGAGCGATCGTTGATCATCAAAGCCGTGAATCCCCGCTCACAGACGCGTGCGTTCCAGTCGGCCCGGTACTGACACGACTGATCGAACAGGATGGGGTTGTTGACGGTGACCGCTACTCCGGCCGTGCCGGTGACCGACCCGTCCAGATCTCGAAAGACGGCGCTCCGGTAGCCGTCCTCGCCGGAATCCGGGTCGGTTGGCACGGGCCGATTCTCCAGATAGAGGCGCTTGGTGCTGGGGTGGAATCCGAGACCGATCGCGAAGTTGTCGGTGTCAAGGCTGAAGTCGGTGTAGTTGAGAACGCTGAGTGCAGAGGCCGGGCGTTGGGCCCGATGCTGGAAAGCCACGAAGTAGGAGTCGCGCACTCCAACCGTTCCGTCGTAGAAGTCGAACCCGCTGATTGAGGTGTCGGCCGCCCACGGCTGGGGCAGGCTGCGCCCGCCCGGTCCGGTCTCCTCCCAGGATTCGGGATCTCCGACATTGGCGGTCTCTCCCACCAGCACCGAGTCGACCAGTTCCGAGAGATCGGAGGCGAACGTGAGGCCGACGGCGTTGTCGGCGAAGGTCGCTCCGCTCACGACGTGGTTCTCGCCGCGCAGCCAGGCTCCCCGGTCTCGATTCTTGTATGACAGCAACCCGGTGAAGCGGGCGGTGACAGCCGGGGAGTCGTCATCGCCCGGCACCAGCCTCGGGTCGTAGTAGGTGGTCTGGGTAGAGCCGGAAGGGGTGGGTCCTCGATCAACGTGCAGCCCGTCGGCTCCGTTCGAGTGGGCGACATTGTCGGCGAACAGCTGCAGCGGCGTTTGCCTAGGCCAGATGAGAGGAGTGGCGGACGGACCGGTCGGGTGCTCGGGGAGGGCAAACCAGAAGCCGACGCCCCGTGAGCCGCCCGCCACGTTGTCGACGAAGGTGTTGTCGGGGTTGGTGATCCAGAAGGTGCCCGGCCCGGGATATGACACATCAGAGGAAAGCAACGCGTCGGACTCCTCGGGTCGCCTGGTGACCAGGCCAAGATTGTGATCGAACACGTTGTTCCTCTCGGCCCCCTCCTCGAGGAAGTAGCAGTGGCCGAAAGTGTCGTAGGCAACATTGTCCTCAACCACCACCCGGTCGGTTCCATGCACAGTGACGCAGCGGCTGAAGCTGTGGTGGATGGCGGCGCCCCGGATGTAGCTGCCGGCCGCGTCGCCGGCCAGATGCCAGTGGACCGGATAGCGGGCCAACTCGCCCGCCTGGCCCATGTGGAAGAACTCGACGTGCTCGATCCGGGTGGTGCTGCCGGACATCGCCATGAAGTGACCGCCGAAACGCTGGGCGGTGCCGTCGGCCGCTCCCCGGATCAGGATCGTGCGGCTCAAATGGCCGACCTCAGCTCTCTCGTCCAGCAGGCGGCCACCCGGCCACAACAACTGGCCCCAGTGAGGGTGCTCGAGCGGCTCGGCGAAGTGAACGGTGGCGCCGTTGACGGAGGTGATGGTGCGCTCCTCGGCCTGTTCGAAGTCGAAATCGGTTGAGGCGATCACGATTCGCTCGCCCGGGCTCCAGCTCACCGGCTGCTGGAGGGTCACCGAGGTAGCACCGGCCGGGGCGGTAGCCGCCAGCGAAGTCCACGACACGCCAGTTTGGCCGTGCAAATCGACCACCCCACCCATGACCGCAAACGCCCTGGCACCCATGCCCATGACGTCGCTTCCCGGATCACCCGTCAGAGTGATGGTTGCCCGTTGCTCGAATGGCTCACCGGAAGTCCCGATCTGGAGGTAGCCGGAGACGACCAGCCAGTCGGTCGTTAGATCCAGATCACGGCGATCGAATACGAGAGTGCCGTCGATGCGGAGGCCGCCCAACGGAGGGGGAGAAGTGTCGAGCCGAATCGCGGTCCCGGCCGGGATGGTCACTACCTCGCCGGCACCAGGCAGGGAGCCACCCCAGGTGGCCGGGTCCGACCAGGCGCCGGCTGTCTCGTGAGCAGCCGGGGGAGCAGCTCCCAAGCCGAATCGTCCGGCATTCGGGATGAAGTGTCCGGAGCCGAAGCGGAAGTCACGGCCGGCCGCGACGGTGGCGTTCGTGTTCGAGAGATAGAAGCGGCTCTCTCCGGGACGGAAGATCCCAACCGTCTCCGTTCCGTCCCGATCCCAATCTCCAACCAGGATCCGATCGGAGGCCGTCCCATAGAAGAACTCGTCGTCTGCCACCCCGCTGGTGTTGGAGTCTCGCAGATAGGCGAATCCGCTGCTGGTGCGATACAGGCCGACGGTGGTGACCCCATCCCCGTCGAAGTCGCCGGCGAACGGCCGGTCCCCTGGAATACCGAAGTCGAAGGCGTAATCGGCCACTCCGGTACCGAGTGAGTCACGAACAAACACGCGACTTCCTCGATAGATGGCGAGGGTGTCACAACCGTCACCGTCCCAGTCACCGGCCAGCGGGATGTCGCCAGCCATCCCGTAGAAGAAGTCGATCTCGGCTACCCCCTGGGTGTTCGAGTTTCGCAGGTAGACAAAGCCATTCGAGGGGCGATACATGCCGACGGTGTCGATCCCGTCGCAATCCCAATCTCCCAGAAGGGGTACGTCACCGGGCACGCCGAAGTAGAAGCTGTGAGTGGCCCCCACGGCATCGCGCATATGCCATTGTCCGGTGGAAGGGTCGAATTGGCCGATCTCGGGACCGGCGGTGGCCGCAACGGCGGGGGCGGCTGCCAACAGCAAAGCGCCCAAAGACGCCAGCGACCATATGAAACCTCGCCTCAATGCCTCACTCCTCGCAGAAGGCGTCGGCGCCTGGTGAGAAATACTTGAGGGGGGAGGCGGCATCACTCGAGGAATGGTCTATGGTCTTGCCCAATTCCCGGCTCGAGGTCCCGATGGACGCCCCGATTCAGTCACAGACTCAATTCTTCACCAGCCAACACCCGCTTCCGCTCGAGGACGGGTCGGTCCTCCCCGAGGTGACTCTGGCCTATGAGCTGTTCGGGACGATCAATGAGAATCGGGACAATGTCGTCCTGGTCTTTCATGCGCTCACCGGGAGCCAGCATCTGGCCGGCCACACCGAGGCAGTACCCGGCGTCGGTGAACGGTGGACCGATGAGTGCCAGGCCGGTTGGTGGGATGGGTTTGTCGGCCCCGGCAAGGCCCTCGACACGGAGCGCTTTGCGGTGCTGTGCGTGAACTACCTGGGCGGCTGCTATGGATCGACCGGGCCTTCTTCGACGGATCCCGCCACGGGTCGGCCCTACGGTTCGGCGTTCCCGTTCGTTTCGATCGCGGACATCGTCGACTCGCAAATGCTGGTGCTCGATGAGTTGGGGATCGAGAAGCTGCATGCGGTGACCGGTGCTTCGGTGGGAGCTCTGATGTGCCTGAGCCTGGCCACCCGCTTCCCGGACCGGGTGGAGCTTGTTATCCCAATGGCCGGCGGCCTCGAAGTCACTGCCCTGCAATTCATCCACAACTTCGAGCAGATCATCGCCATCGTGAACGACCCCGACTTCAACGGCGGCGACTACTACCAGGCCAGTCCACCGGATCGGGGCCTGGCCCTGGCCCGGATGATCGGCCACAAGACGTTCGTGTCGCTGGCAGCGATGAAGGAGCGGGCCAGGAGCGAGGTCATCGATCCTCACGAGGCATCCGAGTACGTCCTGATCAGCCACCCCCTCGAGTCCTACCTGTGGCATCAAGGCCAGAAGTTCGTCAAGCGATTCGACGCCAATAGCTACCTCCGGCTGATGGAGGCCTGGCAGAACTTCGACCTGCTGGCGCCGCTAGAAGCCGAGAGCCTGTCCGAAGCGCTGCGAGCATGCAAGGACCAGTTCTTCATGGTGTTCAGCATCGACTCGGATGTCTGCTTCTATCCAGAAGAGCAAGAGCGAATGATGCAGGTCCTCAAGCAGGCCGGGGTGGCAGCCCAGCGGATAACCGTCCACTCCGACAAGGGTCACGACTCCTTCCTGCTGGAGCCGCACCTGTTTGCCCCCCACCTTCGGCATGTCCTCGAGCAGCCGTGGGGAGCCGCCTGACGGGTGGCCCGGTAGCCTCCGATTCACGCGATGCGGAGGGGACGGATGACCGACTCGACCTGGACTGCAGGCGACCCGATCAGGAACGGTGCCGACTACATCGAGAGTCTGCGTGGGCGGAACCTGGACGTGTGGCTGATGGGGGAGAACGTCTCTGAGCCCGTCGACCATCCGATCATCAGACCGTCGATAAACGCCGTGGCCGCCACTTACGACCTGGCGGTCGAGAGTCCTGATCTGGCCACAGCTCCCTCCTCCCTGACTGGTGCCAGCGTCAATCGGTTCACCCACGTGGCGGGAAGCGTCGACGATGTTGTCGCCCAGAACCGGATGCAGCGGCGGCTGGGACAGCTGACCGGAACTTGCTTCCAGCGCTGTGTCGGCATGGACGCCATCAACGCCGGCTTCACCGTCACCCACAACATCGACCCGGCCCGGGGCACCGGCTATCACGAGCGCTTCACAGAGTGGCTGGCCGGCATCCAACGCCTCAATCTGGTTGTCGGTGGGGCAATGACCGACGTCAAGGGCGATCGCAGCAAGGGCCCGTCTGACCAGGAGGACCCCGACCTGTACGTGCGGGTGGTCGAGCGCAGAGAGGACGGGATTGTCATCCGCGGGGCGAAGGCTCATCAAACCGGCTGCATCAACTCGCATTGGATCCTGGTGATGCCGACTATGCGGATGACCGAAGCCGACGCTGACTACGCGGTGGTGGCGGCGGTGCCGGTCGAGTCCAAGGGGCTCACGTTTGTCTACGGACGCCAGTCGTGCGACACCAGGGCGATGGAGCCGGGCGACCTGGACGCCGGCAACGCCCGGTACGCCGGCCAGGAAGCGCTGATCGTGATCGAAGATGTCTTCGTGCCGTGGGAGCACGTCTTCATGGACGGTGAGGTTGAGTTCGCAGCCGAGCTGGTGGAGCGTTTCACTACCTATCACCGCCGCAGCTACGTCTGCAAGGCCGGGGTTGGCGACGTGTTGATCGGGGCCGCCGCTCTTGTGGCGGAGTACAACGGCGTTGCCGATGCCTCGCACATCAAGGACAAGCTCGTGGAGATGGCGCACCTCAACGAGACGATCTACGGATCCGGTATCGCCTCCTCACACGAGTCGGAGCCGACACCGGCCGGCAACTATGAGTGCGACTCGCTGCTCGCCAACGTCTGCAAGCAACACGTGACCAGGTTCCCCTTCGAGATCGGGAGGCTGGCTCAGGATCTGGCCGGGGGAGCGGTTGCCACCCTCCCATCAGAGCAGGAGTGGGCCAATGCCGAGATCGGGCCGCTGCTGGCGAAGTACTTCCGGGGCAAGCCGGGGGTCCCGACCGAGCACCGGGTGCGGGTGCTGCGGCTGATTGAGAACATGACGATGGGCCGCAACGCCGTTGGCTATCTCACCGAGTCGCTGCACGGGGCGGGATCACCGCAAGCGCAGCGCATTCAGATTGGCCGCCAGATCGAGATCGAGGACAAGAAGGCCTATGCCAGGAATCTGGCCGGTATCGAGGAGAGCCGGGACTAGTAGGTGGTGCGGCAGGCCTCGGCCCAATCGCGCTCAAAGCGAGACGACTCGGCCATTGTCTGCAACTCGGCCGTCAACAGCTCCACCTCGTAATCGGACAGCTCCAGTCCGTTGGCCGCCCGGTTGACCAGGGTCGCTTCGACGATGCTGAAACTCTCGATGTCGTACTCCACACCGGCCGCGATCACACGGAAGTAGTTCTGACCGAATCCGAGCCCATCCCCGCACCAGTCGACCTCGGCCTGGGTGAGTGGCCGGTACACGGTGTCGGGGCACTGTCGGCGTACGGCCGCCCACAGAGCATCCTCAGAGACGTCGAGGAGGCCGGCCTCAGAGGCGAATCCGGTTCCCTCCCGAATCCCCACCCAGCCGGCCGCAGTGCACAACTCAGTGGCAGCAGCCTCGAGATCGCCCGTGCTCGGAAGGGCGGCCGCGGTGCTGGAGGGCGCCGGCTCCGCGCCGGGGGTCTCGCTGCCTCCACAGGCAGCTAGGACCAGGATGACTGCGGCTGCAAGCGCGGTCTTTCTCATGATCTATAAGAATCGACCACCCGGACCCGGATCTGAAGGCCGGGGTCGTTCACCTCAAAGACGTTCTCCGCTTTCCCGGTCGAAGTAGGAGAGCTTGTCAACCGCCACCACCAGCTCGACCCGGTCCCCAATGGCGGGTGGCCGGCCGCCAATGACCACGACGGCGAAGTCGAGGGCGCCTGAATCGGGAGAGCCGAAGGCGACGTGAATGATGCTCTGTGCACCCAGGTTCTCGACCCCGGTCACTCCGGCATGCAGACACTGCGCAAAGGGGTCGCCCGGCCTGGCCAGGCGGACCTCCTCGGGCCGAATGCCGACCAGGAGGGGGCTCCGGGACGGGGCCGGACCGGGGAGCTGGATTTCATCGTCTCCCACCCGGAGGCGGCCTTCCGAGCGGGGTTCGGCGGCGACGATGTTCATGCCCGGCGACCCCAAAAACCCGGCCACGAAGACATTGCCCGGCCGCTGATACAGCTCGAGGGGTGGGCCGATCTGCTGGATCCGCCCCTTGTCGAGCACGATGAGCCGGTCGGCCAGGATCATCGCCTCCTCCTGCTCGTTCGTGGCATAGACGATGGTGCGGGTTCCATCGTGCAGCGCCCGCAGCTGCTCCCTCACTTGCCGCCGCAGGTGCGGGTCGATACCGGCCAGCGCTTCATCGAACAGGAGGACCGCCACGCCCCGCACTGTGGCTCGCCCCGAGGCCACCAGCTGACGCTCGCCGGCCGAGAGCTGGCGCGGGCGGCGACCCAACAGGTTCGAGATGCCGAACCGGTCGGCTTCCTGGCCGGCTCGCTCGGTCTGCTCAGGCTCACCGACCCCCGTGATCTTGAGCGGGAACCGAAGGTTGTCCTCGATGCTCATGTGCTCATAGAGCGCGCCCTGGGTGACCACCATTCCTACGCCACGCCCCGCCGCCGCCACCCCGGTGACATCTCTCCCATCGAAGCGGATCTCCCCTTCAACGGGCCGCTCCAGCCCGGCGATCAAGCGAATGAGAGTGGTCTTGCCGGAGCCGGACGGGCCAATCACTGCGACCAGCTCGCCAGGCTCGATGGTGATCGAGGCGGGGTGAAATCCGACCGTCCCATCGGGAAACACAGCGGAGACGTTGGTCATTTCGATTCGGCTCACCGGGCAATGGTATTTGAAGAGCCGGGCAAACCACCGGGAGCTTGGCGGCGGTGCCGAGTATCGTCTGTCAGACACTTGAGGAGCTAGGCATGGCGACATCCCATCCCGTGGCGACGGACAACGTGACCTCGACCTCCGAGGCCGAGCAGATGTACTTGATCACCATCGCGATGGCGGCCGAGGATGGGCATGATGGTCCGGTGCCGGTCCCGCAGCTGGCACGGGCCCTCTCGGTGTCCAGGGTGTCGGCCAACGAGATGATCAAGAAGCTGGCCGAGCGCGGTCTGGTTTCCTACACGCCCTACAAGGGAGCCGACCTCACCGAGGCGGGCTCCGCCGTGGCCAGGACCGTCCTGCGTCGCCGGCGGCTGTGGGCATTGTTCTTGGCAGACCACCTTGGTCTGACTCCGGCGGCGGCGGATGCCGTGGCGTGCGAGTTCGAGCACATCACTCCAAACGAGGTTGCTCATCAACTCGCCCACTTCCTGGGGGATCCGAGTGTCGGCCCTCAGGGCAAGCCGATTCCGGTTGAGACCGGCGGAGAAGATGAGCCCCTTCCTGCCCATCCGCTCTCGGATTCACCCGTCGGACGTTCGGTGGAGGTGGCTCGGGTCGACGGAGATGCGGCCTCACACTCTTTTCTGGAGGGGCAGGGGGTGGCCCCCGGTTCGGTGTTGACGGTGCTGGCCGTCTCCGACGACGGGGCCTGCCTGGTCGAGACCGGTGGGGGACAGGTCCATCTCTCGGGGCCTCTGGCAGCCCTGGTGTCTGTCTCCAACTGACGCTGCGGCTGAGCCATCCTCTGGAACAGGTATTAGGCTCGCCCTACAATATTCTTATGGTGTTATTGACATGATCGATTATCGCTACCTCGAGGCCGGCCGACTCACCAAGAGCTTCGGAGACAACGTGGTGGTGGACGCCGCCTCTTTCGGGATCGAAGAAGGCAAGACACTCGCCTTGCTTGGCCCGAGCGGGTGTGGCAAGACCACACTGCTGCGACTGGTGGCCGGATTGCTGGAGGCCGATGACGGGATCGTCAGCCTGGCCGGTGAGACGCTAACCGGGCCGGGGGTCCATGTCGCGCCGGAACGACGGCGGGTCGGCATGGTTTTCCAGGATTGGGCTCTGTTCCCTCATTTGACGGTGGAGAAGAACGTCGCCTACGGCTTAACCGGTGATGAGTTGGCCGGCGGCCGCGCTAGGGAAGCGCTTGCCATGGTCGGCCTCGAGCAATTCGGCGATCGCTATCCCCACGATCTGTCTGGCGGCCAGGCGCAACGGGTGGCGGTCGCAAGGGCTCTGGCGCCCCGCCCCCGGGTTCTTTTGCTCGATGAGCCGTTCTCCAACCTAGATACCGAGTTTCGCGTCAAGCTGCGCGGAGAAGTGGCCTCCCTGATGCGGGAAGTGGGAATGACGGCAGTGTTCGTCACCCACGACCAGGAGGAGGCGTTCGTGGTCGGCGACCAGGTGGCCGTCATGCGGCGGGGCCACATAGAGCAGCAGGGAACTCCCACGGAGGTCTATGAACATCCGGCCTCGCCGTGGCTGGCGAGTTTCGTCGGAGAGGCCAATCTGGTGCCGGCCGTCGGCCGCGGTCAGACCGCCGACACGATGTTCGGCCCCGTTCGGCTCAAGGATGCCGCCACCGGCCCTTGCCTGCTGGTGATCCGGCCCGAGCATCTGCTCATTGGAAACGGGGAGGATGGCACCGTCGACGGCGTCGAGTTCTACGGCCATGACACCTCTTACGCCGTCACCTTCGCCGACACCGACCTGCAGGTCCGGGGCATGGCCGCTCCCCGCTTCCAGCCGGGAGATCACATTTCTCTCACCTACTCGGGTCCCGAGGTGGTGGCGTTCTCGTCGGCCGACGCTCAGCTGGTGGGGTCCTCACCCGCTTATTAGGCCTGCCCGACGTAAAAGGTAGGGTCAGGCTTACACAATCGGTTCCGACGGGTTAGCCTCGCAGTCATGTGGCTGAAGGGTCGACTGTCCAAATCCTGGCCGGCGCTGTTAGTTGTGATGGCATTGGCCATCTCGGCTTGCGGAGCGGGCGACCCGGTCACCGTGTACTCGGGGAGAACCGAGAACCTGATCGAGCCACTACTCGAAGCCTTCACCGAGGAGACCGGCATAGAGGTAGCCGTCAAGTACGGGAACTCGGCCGACCTGGCGCTTCTCATCTCTGAAGAGGGCGCCCGGACCCCGGCGGATGTGTTCATTTCCCAGAGCCCGGGAGCGGTCGGCTTCCTGGTCGAAGCCGGGATGATGGGCGGATTGGACTCCGGGTTGCTTGATCTAGTTGAGCCCCGTTTCCGCAACGGTGACGGCCGGTGGGTCGGCTTGTCGGGCCGGGTCAGGGTGCTCGTGTTCAACCAGGAGATGGTAGATCCCACTGATCTGCCCAATTCCGTCTTCGACCTCACCGAGCCGAAGTTCGAGGGCCGGATCGGATTGGCACCGGCCAACGGATCGTTCCAGGACTTTGTCACGGCCATGCGAGAGATTCATGGCGACGACCGCACCCTCACATGGCTGCAGGGTCTGGAGGCCAACAATGCTGCCACCTACCAGAACAACACTGCGATCGTGCAAGCCGTCGGCCGGGGTGAGGTGGCGATGGGCCTTGTCAACCATTACTACAACTTCCGGATCAGAGCCGAGGACCCGGCTCATCCAACCGGTAACTACTACTTCCCCGGCGGCGACATCGGTTCCCTCCTGATCGCCACTGCCGCCGGCGTGCTGGCCGATAGCGACCAGGCGGCCGACGCCAACCGGCTGATCGAGTACCTGCTCGGTGCCGAGGCGCAGTCCTTCTTCGCCGAGGAGACCCTCGAGTACCCACTGGCCGCCGGCGTCCCCCCGGCGGGATCGCTGCCGGCCCTGGAGACCCTGAACGCCGCCACCTATGACTTCGATCGGCTGGGCGGAGGATTGGAGCGGACGCGGGAGTTGATCGATGCCAGCGGCCTCGAAGCTCCGTAGAAAACCGGCCCCGAGCCGATGGCTGACACTGCTGGTGGGGATGATCGGGCTGCTGTTCTTGTTCCCGGCCGGCTACCTGCTGGTCCGCACGATTGGACTGGGAAGCGACTTTCGAGAGGTGCTGCTCAGCTCGGCCACCCTTCGCCCGCTGGCCAATTCCCTGCTGATCGCCACCTCCACGGCCGTTCTGGCCGGCGCCATCGGTACCACTCTGGCCGTGCTGGTAGGCCGGACCGACCTGCCCGGGCGGCAGCTCTGGCGCTGGGGGCTGGCGCTGCCGCTGGTGATTCCGTCATTTGTAGGAGCGACGGCGGTGCTGGCCGCCTTCGGACCCGGCGGCCTGATCGAGGCGGTCCCGCGACTGCGAGGCTTCTGGGGAGCGCTGGCGGTGCTGACGCTCCTCACCTACCCGTATGTGTACCTGCCGGTGCTGGCCCGGCTGTCGACCACCCCTGCCGCCCTGGAGGATGCGGCCCGTTTGCTTGGTGACTCGGAATGGAATGCTCTTCGCAAGGTGGTGCTGCCCCAGGTGCGGGCCTCGATGATGACAGGCATGCTGCTCGTCTTTCTGTACGGGCTGAGCGACTTTGGGGCGGTCTCCTTGATGCGCTTCGACACCATCACCAGGGTGATCTTCTCAACCCGGTTGTCGGACCGCTCCGTCTCGTTGACGCTCGGGCTGGTGCTGGCTCTTGTCGCGCTGCTGGTGGCGGCGGCGGACCGCCGGGCGGCGACTCGACGCCCCCCGGTGGAGACGTCTGGGGCAGGTCGGGCTCGGTACCGGTTGGGATGGCGGGTCGGTCCGGCGCTGGCGTTCACCACTGCGGTGGTCGGCTTCGCCCTGTTCACTCCGGTGATGGTATTTGTGGTTTGGGTGGTGAGAGGATCGAGCACCGTCGGAGTGGGCTATTCGGGACTGGGGGATCCCCTCGGTTTCCTGGTCGAGCCCCTGCTCAGCTCGGCTCTGGCCGCGGTGCTGGCGGCCGCGGCTGCGGTGGTGGTGACTCTGCCGGTTGCCTACGCCGTCGCCCGTAGAAGGTCGGCTGTGTCTGAATCGGCCGGGACCGCCATCACGTCCGTGTTCGCGTTGCCGGGTCTGGTGGTGGCTTTGTCACTGGCGTTCTGGGCAGTGAGAGCGCCGGCCCCTCTCGGCGCTCTCTATCAGACCTTCCCGCTCTTGATCCTCGGCTACGTGCTTCACTTCGGCGCTCAGTCCTTCGGTCCATCTCAGGCCGCCATCGCCGGCCTGTCCGAGCGTTATGACGAGGCCGCTCGCACCCTGGGCGCGGGTGCCCGCCGCCGCTTTCTGACCGTGGAGTTGCCTTTGATCGCTCCCGGCGTGGCAGCCGGGGCGGGCCTGGTGCTGCTCTCGACGCTCAAGGAGCTGCCGGCCACTCTGATCCTGGCCCCGGTCGGATTCGAGACTCTGGCCACGCGGATTTGGAACGCGGCCGAAGATGGCTTCTTCGCCGAGGTGGGGATAACCGCGCTGGTGCTGGTGGTTCTGAGCGCCGCCCTCACCTGGCCGTTGCTGATCCGGCGCGGCCTGCCCGACTAGCTCAGGGACACCCGCAGGACCCGGTCTTGGGTCCAATGGCCCCGGCGGAGGGGCTTAAGGCCCGGGTACCGGCCCCGGAGTCATCCGGTACCTTCTCGACATCGATCGATCCGCATTGGCGGAGCGCTAGCGTGACGAGAACGGACCAGGAAAGGACGGGTGGGATGAAGGGAACCACTGGCCTGATCGGCCGGACGGGCTTCCTCGGTTTCCTGGTTCTACTCCTGGTCGGATTCATTGTGGGTGTCGCGGCAGCGCAGGATGCGCCGGACGACGACAGCATCGACCGAACGATTGCCGATGGCCGGCTGGTCTATGAAGCCAACTGCGTTGCTTGCCATGGGGACGACGGATCGGGCCTGCCGGGAACCTTCCCCCCTCTGGTCGACAACCCGTCGATTCAAGACACCGAGTACTTGAACGACGTCATACGCAACGGTCTCTCCGGCGAGATTGACGTAGGGGGGCAACCCTACGACGGGGTTATGCCGGGATTCCCCGGACTCGACGACGCGCAGGTGGACTCCCTGATCGTGTACCTGCAGCAGGGTTTGGGCGCGGTGCCCGCCCCAGCGCCACCGCCCGAGGCGGGAGGTGGCGAGGAGGACTCGGGGTCCTCCGGCAGCAGCCTTGCCTACCGACTGGTGGCCCTCGTGGTTCTGGTCGGAGTTGCAGTGGCGGCGTGGCCACTGGTCCGGGCTCGCTCGCAGAATGGAACCTTCACTACCGCCCAGAGCTGGCTCAAGTCGGGAGCGATTGTCCTCTACTTCATAGTGGCAACGGTCTTCATCCCGTCCCGGGTTGTTGAGGCCGGGTTCCTGGCCACAGCACCTTCCTTCCTGGACTCATTGTCGGCCGACCAATGGGACATCATCCGCAGCCTGATCGGCTCCGGAGTGTGGGTGGTTGCCCTCGGGTTGGGTGTTTGGGGTTTGCGCAGGCTGCAGCGGGGCAAGGTGATCTGACTTGGACGGCCTGCAGTTCTACGACGAGAACATCCCATGTCTGGCCGCTTGCCCTGTTCACACCAACGCCGGTGCCTACGTGGCTGCCATCGCCGACGGCGACGACCTCACCGCCTACCTGACCGCCCGGCTACCCAATCCGTTCGCCTCGGCCTGTGGCAGGGTGTGCGCCGCCCCGTGCGAGGCCGCCTGCCGACGGGGCGAGATCGACTCGCCGATCGCCATCAGGGCCCTCAAGCGGTTCGTGACTGAGAAGTACGGAGTAGAGGCCCAGGCCGGTGAAGCGTGGAGACAGGTGGCGGCCCCGACCGGGCCGGCACGATCAGAGAGCATCGGGATCGTCGGAGGAGGGCCGGCCGGCATGGCGTGTGCTCACGACCTGCGGCGCCATGGTTACCAGGTCACCGTCTATGAGGCCACGGGTCAACTGGGCGGAATGATGAAGCTGGGCATCCCCGAATACCGGCTCGATCGTGACCTGCTGGAAGCCGAGCTGCAGGCCATCGTGGACCTGGGAGTGGAAGTCCGGCTCAACACAAAGCTGGGCGAGGATGTGTCCTTCCCCGAGCTGGAGGAGCGGCACGACGCACTGTTCATGGCCATCGGGGCCACCCTCGGCCGGGGCCTCGACATCGAGGGGCACGAATCCGACGGTGTCCTCAAGGCCATTGAATTCTTGATCAACGCCAACCAGGGGTTTGCGGTGGAAGTGGGTGATCGGGTTGTGGTGATCGGCGGAGGCGACGTCGCCATGGACGCGGCCCGCACTGCTCTCCGGCGTGACGACTACCAGGCGGTTGCCGAAGCGCAAGCCGAAGCGCAAGCCGAAGCGCAAGCCGGGACGGACGAAGGCCGGAGCATGACCGAGGCCCTGGATGCCGCCCGCACTGCTTCCCGGGCCGGCGCCGCCGAGGTGACGGTCATCTCGCTGGAGTCGGAAGCGGAGATGCCCGCCTCACCATTCGAACTGGAGGGGGCGGAGGAAGAGGACATCAAGTTCGTGCACCGGCGCGGGCCCGCCCGGATATTGGCGGAGAACGGCAAAGTGGTGGGCCTGGAGACGATTCTCTGTACCGCGGTGTTCGATGATGAGGGGCGGTTCTCGCCCAAGTTCGATCCCGAGGACCGCCAGACCTTCGACGCCGACACCGTGATTCTCGCCATTGGGCAGGCAGTCGACGTGGATGCCATCGGACCAGAGGGTCCTGCCATTTCGCCCCGGAAGACCATCATGGTGGGGGAGGAGAGCCTCAGCACCTCACTGGACATGGTGTGGGCGGGGGGCGATGCGGCTTTTGGCCCCAGGACGCTGATCCAGGCCATCGCCGATGGGCGGAAGGCGGCTACCGAGATCCACGAGCGGTTCACCGGGGAGAGCCCGTCGGATGAGCGGGGTGAACTGGTGGAGCTGCAGCAATTCCATCGCCTCACCGACACCTACGATCGTGAAGCCCGCATCGAAATCCCCACCCTGCCGACCGACCGGCGGATCGGCCTGGCCGAGGTGGAAACCGGGTTCACCGAGCAACAAGCCCGTTGTGAGGCGGCCCGCTGCCTGCGCTGTTTCGCCAACATCAGCCTGGACGTCAACAAGTGCGTGCTGTGCGCTCTTTGTGCCGATGTGTGTCCGCTCGATTTGATCTCGCTGGTGCCGGCCGAGGAGGTCGGGGGGCCGATCGGGAGCACAACTTTGTTGCTCGACGAACGGGCCTGCATCCGCTGCGGACTGTGCATCGAGCGCTGCCCACCGGACGCACTGTCGATGTCGGTCTGGACGGGAGTTGGAGTACCCCAGATTGGAGCGCTCGTGTGAAAGTAATGGAGCGGGTGAGAGACACCACTATTGGTCGGTCGATGTTCCGCATCCCGGACCGCGCTACGGACCGCGACCGGGCGGCCGGGCACTGGGCCAACTTCCTTTTACACATCTACCCGGTCAAAGTTCGCCGGATCGAGATCACCTTCAAGTACTCGGCCTTCCTGGGCGTGGCCTCACTGGTGCTCTTCATCTCGTTGCTGGTCTCCGGCATCTACCTGATGTTCTTCTACGTCCCCTCGCCTGCCAACGCCTATGGCGACATCCAATCGATCCAGACTCAGGTCGCTTTCGGTCAGTACATCCGGAACGTCCACCGCTGGTCGGCCCATCTGATGGTGATTGCCGTTGCCGCCCACATGGCCCGGGTGTTCTATCGGGGCGCCTACAAGTCGCCGCGCGAATTCAACTGGGTCATCGGAGTGATCCTGTTGGTCCTCACCCTGTTGCTCTCCTTCACCGGATACCTGCTGCCGTGGGAC
>JBPCTX010000381.1:0-3348 GCA_051011455.1 Acidimicrobiia bacterium
GACCTACCAGGGAGGAGGCCGCCCGCCGCTTGTCGGAGGCGCTGGCGGGGGCGCGAATCCACGGAGTCCAGACCAACCGGGCCCTGCTGGTGCGAGTGCTACGCCATCCTGAGTTCTTGACAGGCAACATCGACACTCACTTCCTGCAACGGCACTCGCCGGAAGATCTGAGCGCACCGCTGACCGACGAAGGGGCCGGAGCAATCCACGCCCTGGCGGCGGCCCTGGCGGATCAAGCTGCCCGGAGAGCGGCGGCGAGAGTGCAGGCCTCGATTCCTTCCGGATGGCGCAACAACCCCTCTCAGGATCAGGCGGTGAGCTATCGGCGGGCCGGGTCGGTCATCGAGATCGGCTACTGGATCGGACCCGACGCAGTGGCGGCTCGGATCGATGGCGAGGAGGTGGTGCTCGGCGATGTCGACGCCGGGCCGGACCAGGTCGAGATGGCGGTGGAAGGTGTGCATCGTCGCTACCTGGTTAGCCGGGCGGGGGGTCGGCACTACGTCGACAGCACTCTGGGGTCAACAGACTTAGTCGAGGTAGATCGCTTCCCGACTGCCGACTCGGAGGTCGCGGCCGGGTCCCTCCTGGCCCCGATGCCCGGTGTTGTTCGTCGGCTGGAAGTGTCGATCGGATCGGTGGTGGCTGCCGGCGACCTCCTGGTCGTACTCGAGGCAATGAAGATGGAACACAACGTGACTGCTCCGGCCGATGGCCTGGTCACCGCCCTAGGAGCAGCCGAGGGAGATCAGGTCGATGCTGGGTTGGCCCTGGTTGTTCTGGAGCCACTGATTGAGAGTTCTTAGCCCGTTGCCGGTTGCCCGTGGCCCGAAGAGGTCGGCAGTAGGCAGAGGCCGGAGAGTGCAGTTGCCTGCAACCCGGAGGTTTGCCTGCAACTGCCAAGCTGAGCGAAGCTCAGCCATCGTCGGATGCTGTCATGAATCCGCGGCCGAGGGTCCAGGGGCGGTCGGGTTTCACGGCCACGATCTGATATACGTCGGTTCCGCCCGACTCGAAGGCGAGGGCCGAGCCGGCCATGTAGAGCCGGAACAGACGATGGCGGATGGTTTCCTCGGGGGAGTTGATGAGCGGATTGCGTTCCAGGTTGTCCACCCAGCGGCGCAGCGTTAGGGCGTAGCTGGGCCGCAGCGATTCGATGTCACGCACCTGGAACCCGTTCACCTCAGCCGCCTTCAAAGACATTTCAATCGGGTGAAGCTCTCCGTCGGGGAACACGTAGGTGGTGACGAAGTTCGGTTTGCCTTTGCTCTTGCGGTTTCGGGTCGTAATGCCGTGGTTGAGCAGAACACCGCGTGGTCCGAGCAATTGGTACAAGCGACTGAAGTACGTGCCCAACTCCTTGCTCCCAACATGCTCGAACATCCCAATTGAGGAGATAGCGTCGAACTCTCCCTCAACCTCCCGGTAGTCCTGAACCACGATGGTGACCCGATCTTCGACTCCTGCCTCTTTGACGCGTCGCCGCGCCTCCTCGGCTTGTTCGGGGCTAAGGGTGATCCCGACTGCCTCCACGTCGTAGTGGAGTGCGGCGTGGATGACCAGAGCGCCCCAGCCGCATCCGACGTCGAGGAGTCTCTGCCCGGCCGCCAGTTGTAGCTTCCGACACACGATGTCCAGCTTGCGGGCCTGAGCCTCCTCCAGCGTGTCGCCGGAATCCAGGAAGTAAGCGCTGGAGTAGACCAGCGAAGGATCAAGGAACGTAGCGAAGAAGTCGTTGCCGGTGTCGTAGTGGTGGCGGACGGCCTCCTGGTCACGGGTCCGGGAGTGGATTCTTCCGCCGCGAAGCGGCCGTTTGTCCTCGTGGCCGGGGGCCTCGGGCAGTCGACGCAACCGGCGCATCAGTTTCAACGCTTTGACCGGATGTCGACGAGCAGCATCCAGTCCGGCTGCGAAGGCGAGAGCGGCATAGATGTCGCCCTCGATGTCGATGTCGCCGAAGATGTAAGCCTCGCCGGCCACAACATCGCTGGGTGGTAGGAGCATCACCCGCAGCGCGGAGGGGTGTGTCAACACCAGCGTGGACGCCGCGTCTCCCGGTCCCCAGGTCTCGCCCGTCCAGGTTCTCAAAGCCGGAGCAGGGGCGTCGGTCAGGTCCGTCAGCGTCTCGTAAACTTCCCTGTTCAGGCGCAGCAGGTCGTCGTCCATCGGCAAAAGACTACCGGTCAATGCACCGCCTTGACACCGAAAGCGCTGAGTCCCTGCACCGAAACACCGACAACAAGGAGTATCCGGTCGCGGCGCCTGCGTAACCGGATCGTGGCGAGGCCAGGCGCAGAAACAAGAACTGCTGGTTGGGCGGCGCCCCCGGGTTCGGTGCCGGGCAGCATCAGTTCCCGCCATCAGGCCGGGCTCCAGTCCTGCGTGATGGCGGGTGGTCGCGACGGGAACGCCGACGGTGACCGGCCTGTTCCCGGCCCGTGACCAGGTCCGACTAGCGCCCTTCAGAACATCAGTTACAATTCGATCCGATTTCGCGCTTCGGAGAAAATAACTGGATGCTGTACTTCGCTTACACGACGCTCATCGATCCGAATCGGATTCAGGAGTTCGCACCTGAGGCCGAGTTCCAGTTCGTCGCTCACCTGCCGGAAACCCAGTTGATCTTCCCGTACAAGAACGGTGGATGGAAGGGCGGGCTCCCGTCTGTCAAGGCTGAACCCGGCAACACGGTCTGGGGAGCCATTTTCGATGTCCCCACCGAGCAACTGAGCGCTCTCGACATCTGTGAGAAGGAAGAAGGTCGGGTGCGGGTGACCCTCTCGGCGATGGACAGGTCGGGCAAGCGGCATCAAGTGGCAACTCACGTCCACGAGGAGAACGGCAACAAGCAGCACAAGCCGAGCTCTGAGTACATGGCGATCGTCGTGGCCGGTGGACGGCACTGGAAGCTGCCGGCCGGATGGATCGCCGGCCTCGAAGAGTACGTATCCGGCTAAGCCGGATCCACTGACACCATGCGCCTCTACTGGGGCCCCATCCTTGCCGGAGCGGTGGCCGGATTTGTCATCGGGTCGGTGCTGGGCCTCGTCATCAGCGGACTCGTTCCCGACGGCGCCGGACGGCAGGTGCTGCTGGTTCTGCTGTCATTCTTCATCGAGTTGGGCGCCGGGTTTCTGGCCGGGCGCTTCAGCCCCGATTCCCAGGCCTTGAACGGTTCGCAGTCGGCGCTGCTGCTCTACCTGGTTGCCTCGGTCATCGCCCTCACCAGCGGAGCGAATCTGTTCGTTCTCATCATCGGAGCCGCCCTCGCTCTCGCCATCGGCACCATGGGGGGAATTCTGGCGATGGCAGACGAGGAATAAGGGCTGTCAGCTGTCAGCAATCAGC
>JBPCTX010000382.1:0-15370 GCA_051011455.1 Acidimicrobiia bacterium
GATCAATGTTGCCTCTGCATCACGTGAGCTTCGAGAAAGAAGACTGGTAGCTGGTAAGTGGCAGCCGGCACTTGCTGAAAGGAATGAACGGTGAATACTCCAAAGTTGGTCCTGCTCCGGCATGGTCAGAGCACCTGGAATCAGCAGAACCGGTTCACGGGGTGGACAGATGTTGGGTTGACGGAGCAGGGGGTTGAAGAGGCTCGGAGTGGCGGAAGGTTGCTTTTGGCTGAGGGGTACGGGTTCGACCGGGTTTTCACGTCGCTGCAGAAGCGGGCCATATACACCGCCGATCTCGCTTTGCAGGAAATGGATCTCAGCTGGCTACCGGTGGAGCGTTCGTGGCGACTAAACGAACGGCACTACGGAGCGCTGCAAGGCCTCAACAAGAAGGAAACTGCCGAGCGGCACGGGGCCGACCAGGTGCACGTGTGGCGGCGCAGCTATGACACTCCGCCGCCTGCGCTCGATCGTGACGACGAACGCCACCCCCGCCACGATCCTCGCTACGCCTCGTTGACTCCAGATCAACTGCCCGGTACAGAATGCCTCAAGGACGTGGTGGAGCGGATGATTCCTTACTGGCATGACGTCATCGTCCCCGCTTTGCGCCGGGGCGAGCGCCCCCTGGTAGCGGCCCACGGCAACAGTCTGAGGGCGTTGGTCAAGCATCTGGATGGCATCAGTGAAGAGGAGATTCCGTCGCTCAATATCCCCACCGGCATCCCCCTGGTCTATGAGCTTGATGTCGATCTGGCGCCGATCAACAGCTACTACCTGGGCGATCAGGAAGCCATCAAGGCCGCCGCCGAGGCGGTTGCCAGGCAGGCTTCCGGCGGATAGCCGATCTCAACCTGATCGGTACCGAAAATCCTCTCCCAAAATCTGCCAGTGCTATTGCCTGTAGATGCCCCCGTCGGGTAGCCTCGTCGAATCCCCTCCGGGGGTTCCTATGGGAGGACTATTCAACATGAGGAGACAAAGACTGAGCTGGCGTTTTGTAGCGCTGCTCGGAGCGCTCGCTCTCGTAGCCGCCGCCTGCGGCGGAGACGACTCGGGCGACACCACGACTACGACCGCGGCGGCGACGACGACTACGACGGCGGCAGATACGCCGGACGAGACGACGACGACCACCACGGCGCCGCCCGACGCCGGCCCCAAAACGATCATCATCGGTACCACCGACTCGATCGCGGGACTGGACTCGGCCGACGCATACGCGGTCCACGACTGGGAGTTGATCCGCAACACCGGTGAGGGCCTGACCAGGTTCGATACCGGAACTACGGACGTGATTCCCGGCATCGCAGAGAGCTGGGATGTCAGCGACGATGGGACCGTGTACACGTTCAATCTGCGCAGCGGCTTGATGTTCTTTGACGGCACGCCGCTGACAGCGGCCGACTATGTCGTGCATATCAATCGCATGCTCGAGTTGGACGGCGACGGCGGCGTCGGCGGAGCGCTCGGCAAGCCTTATATCGCCGATGTAGCCGCTCCGGACGACACGACCGTTGTGTTCACGCTCAACGATGCGTTCGCCTACTTCCCGCAGGTAGTTACGGGAGCTCCGTACCACCCGATGCATCCGAGCTATCCGACCGATGCTCTGGTCGAGTTCCCGGACGCGCCGTTCGGTGGTGTGGGCCCGTGGGTTGTCACTGAGTACACGCTCGGTGAGCAGACCGTGCTCGAGCCGAATCCGAACTACTACGGCGATGCCCCCGGCGTCGACCGCATCATCATCACGTACTTCGAGAGCGCAACAACGCTCGTGCAAGAACTGCAGAAGGAAGATGGCGGTATCGACATCGCGTGGCGCAGCGTTCAGGAGCCCGGACTTCTCGACACTCTGGCCAATGAGGACGGTGTCGTTTCGGCTGTGGTGCCAGGTGGCGGTATCCGCTACATGATCCTGAACCACAACATCGCACCCGCTGATGACGTCAACGTGCGTCAGGGTGTGGCGGCAGCGATCGACCGTGATGAGCTGGTGGACGGCCCGCTTGGTGGCAACGCCAACCCGCTGTACTCGCCGGTTCCGCCCGGGTTCATTGGTTCAAACGAAGCATTCGATACGGCCTATGAGGCTCCGAATGTGGACCTGGCCAAGGAACTGTTCGCCAAGTCGGGATACGACGAGAACAACAAGCTCCAGCTGATCCTGGACTATCCGCCCAACCGTTACGGCGGTGTGGTCGGAGATGCCATTCAGACCATCGCAACCCAGCTCGAAGCCACAGGAGTGGTTGACGTTGAGCTGCGAGCCACTGAGTGGGCGACCTATCTGGGCAACGTGATTGGCGGAGAGTCTTACGCTTTCTCGTTCCTCGGATGGTTCTTCGACTATCCGGACTCGAGCAACTACGTCGAGCCGTTCTCCTTGAACGGTGGTCTTGGCACGAACATCACCGACTCCGAGACCGGAGAGGTGCTTCCCGGCCTGACCGAGAAGGACCTGATCGACAACATTCTGGCTGCGGCCACCGAGACCGACACTGCCGCCCGCGCGGCTCTGTACGGAACGGTCCAGGATCAATGGGCGGCTGACGTCGTCACGATCCCGCTGTGGTTCGAGCCGGAGCGTGTGTTCTACCGGGACTACATCTCGGGTGATGGCGGCGGCGCCAACCCGAACTCGTTGAACATTGGTCCCACCACGGACCTCAACTACGACGTGCTGCAAACCAGCAACTAGTAGCTATACGAGTACCGACTGACGAGAAAGGGGCGGGCCCACTGGGCCCGCCCCTTTCCAATGCCCTAATGTGACCCGATGCATCCGCTAGCGATCCTGTTCGCCGTTCTCGGCATCCCGGCACTCATCGCGCTGGCGTTCATCTTCGTGCGCGGAAGCGAGTCGCTGCGGCGGTACATCCTGGTGAGGATCGCGCTGACCCTGCCAATGGTGCTCATCCTTGGAACCATGGTGTTCGTGGTGCTGCGGATCGTGCCCGGCGATCCGGTGACGTCCAGTCTCGGCCCGAAGGGAACTCCCGAATTGAGGGAGAGGCTGACCGAGCAACTTGGTCTCAACGAGCCGCTCTACGTTCAGTACGGCAACTTCTTGTTGGACGTTGTCACGCTCGACTTTGGAGAGGCCCTCACCAGTGGCCAGCGGCCAATTGTTGATGAGCTGGGCGAGCGTCTCCCGGCCACTATCGAACTGGTAATACCCGCCACCCTGATGGCGTTGCTGCTCGGGATTGTCCCGGGCACGTACGCGGCGGTGAAACGACGAAAGACCGCTGATTACAGCCTCCGGATGTTCAGCGTCATCATCTACTCGATGCCGATCTTCTGGCTTGGCCAGTTGCTCCAGCTGTTCTTTGGAGTCCAGCTCGGCTGGACCCCGGTGGCGGGTCGGATAGACCCCATTGTTGGAACAACGCTGGAGCGAACCACGAACCTGCTGGTTGTCGACTCCATCATCACGTTCAACTGGACGGCTCTCGGGAGCGTCCTCCATCACCTGGTGCTCCCGACGGTGACGCTCGGATTGATTCTGGCAGGGGTGTTCTTGCGCCTCACCCGCATCAACGTGATTGAAACCCTTCAGCAGGACTACATCGTGTCGTCTCGCGCCAGGGGAATCCGCGAGCGGGTCGTCGTCTATCAGCATGCACTCAAGAACGCCATGATCCCGGTCATCACTCTGATCGGGCTGCAGGTGGCCATTCTGCTGGCAGGGGCGGTTCTTACCGAGTCCGTGTTCTCCTGGCCCGGATTAGGCACTTACCTCGTCGACCGGATCGGGCTGCGTGACTACACGGCGGTGCAGAGCGTGATAACGATGTTTGCGCTCCTGGTGGCACTCGTCAGCCTCGCTGTTGACATCATCTACTCGCTGTTGGACCCACGGGTCAAGTACTAGGAGAGGAGGACCATGGCATTGACCGAAGAGCGCCCGGCCTCACCCGAGGTACCCGAGTGGCAGGAGGAATTGGAGAACGTCGGCCTGGTCCGCCGCATACTGCAGGCGAGGCGCTGGTACAAGGCTGACTGGTGGTTCGTAGTCATCAGCACCATCGCCGTTGTGTTCTTCTTCATCGTGGCGCTCTTTCCGCAGTGGTTCGCTCCTCACGACCCCCGGGCCGAGGTCGGTGCCAGGGTGCTGGCCCCAGGCGAGGCGCCGGCAGTCGAGGTCTTCTTGACGACCGCCGACACGGGTTTCACCGGTTTGGCCGACATGGCGACTGGGTCCCGGGAACCGTTCGGCGTGGTCATTGGCGAGCCAACCAGCGATGTTGCCCGGGACGAGGCCGAGCGCCTCAACCAGGAGGGCGTCACCGGCGACACCCGGCTCCGGCTCCGGTTGGAGCGGTTTGACGATCTGCCGCAGATGCTGGATGCGATGACGGCAGGAGAACTCCCCTCGGCGGGAGCGTCCTCGGAACTGGTCGACCTCCACATCGATGCCTACCCGGCTGTGGTAGTCGTAGGTGCCCTGGCCGAGGGCGAGACCTCAGCAGGTCAGAGCTTCTTGTTGGGTACCAACCAGCTCGGCCAGGATCTCTTCAGTCGAATCATCTGGGGGACCCGGATCGCGTTCCTCATCGGCTTCGCTTCAGCGTTGTTTGCCGTCATCCTCGGGGTGCCACTCGGACTCATCGCCGGGTTTGCCGGCGGGCGACTCGACCGATTCATGAGTCTGATCATGGACAGCCTCTATGCGTTCCCCGGTCTGATTCTGGCCATCGCCATCTCCGCCGTGCTGGGGCCGAGCGTCTTCAACACGATCGTGGCAGTGGCCGTCCTGTACATACCAACCTATTTCCGGATCGTGCGTGGACAGACCCTGTCGGTCAAAGAGGGGCTGTATGTCGAGGCCGCCAAGAGCATCGGGGCTAAACGCAACGAGATCTTGCGTCGGTACATCTATCCGAACGTCATCCCTTCGGTGGCCATAATCTTCTCGGTCAACGTGGCCGACGCCATCCTCACCGGGGCCGGTCTGGCCTTCCTCGGTCTGGGGTTGCCTCCCGACACGCCCGACTGGGGCATCGACCTTGCCCGCGGTCAGCAAAACATCCAGAACGCCTGGTGGTTGGTCACCTTCCCGGGGGTGGCAGTCATGCTGGTGGTCCTCTCCTTCACGATGTTGGGCGAAGGGCTTGTGGAGATTTTCAATCCGAAACTGCGCGATCGGTAGCGGATGTATGGCAGTGAGCCGATCAGTGGAGAGCGAGTAATCATGGGCGAGCCGGTTCGAATCGGAGACGTGTTGTATTCACTACGCGACGTCTCTGTCGACTACGCCACCAGGGCAGGACCGGTCAAAGCGGTCGACCGTGTGTCGCTGGACATTCGCAAAGGGGAGATTCTTGGCCTGGTGGGCGAGTCTGGCTGTGGCAAGTCGACGCTCGGCAAAGCCATGCTGCGCATGATCGAGACCCCGGGCCAGATCTCGGGTGGGCAGCTGGTCTTTGACGGGACCGACCTGATGAGTCTCAGTCCACGCCGCATGCGCCAGATGCGCGGTGCCAGGCTCGGCATGGTCTTCCAGGATCCGATGACATCGCTCGATCCACTGCAGAAGATCGTCGATCATCTGACAGAGACAGTGATGACCCATGAGCCTTCGACCTCGGAGGCGGCTGCCCGCGATCGAGCAGAGCAGCTGGTGGGCCGTCTCGGTCTCCGCGAGGAGCGTATCGACGACTACCCGCATCAGTTCTCAGGCGGGATGCGCCAACGGATCATGATTGCGCTTGCGCTCGCGCTGCGGGCCGACCTGGTGATCGCCGATGAGCCAACGACTGCTCTCGACGTCATTGTTGAGGCACAGTTCCTCGACCTGCTGCGCGAGTTGCGGGCCGAGTTCGACCTGACGATTGTTCTCATCACGCACAACATCGGGGTGGTGGCGGAAGTCGCCGACCGGGTGGCGGTGATGTACGCCGGCCGAATGGTGGAGGTGGCTTCAGTCAACGACCTGTTCCTCGATACCAAGCACCCCTACGGTCAGGGGCTCTTGCAGGCCGTGCCGAACATCCAGCTGGCAGATGCCGAGTTGCACAAGATGGAGGGTGCTCCTCCCAACCTTCTGCATCCTCCTAACGGGTGCTCGTTCCATCCCCGTTGTCCGGCGGCCATGCCCATTTGCAGCCAGGCCGAGCCAACGCTGTTGCCGCTTGAGTCGGATCACCTGGCAGCGTGCTGGCTATACGAGAATCACCCGGACAAGATCGAAGCGGAGGTCGCCGGTGACTGATGCGACCACCCCACAGGGAGTCGAAGCCACCGGTCGGGACAACCTGGTTGAGGTGCGAGGGCTCAAAAAGTGGTTCGCGGTTCAGCAGGGATTCATCGCCAAGCTGGTCTCCCGCGGCAAGGTCGACTACGTCAAGGCGGTTGACGGTGTCGACTTCCACATCAAACGGGGAGAGGTGCTCGGCCTGGCCGGGGAGAGCGGCTCGGGCAAATCGACGGTCGGCCGGTTGGTGCTGCGGCTGCTGGACGCCACCGAGGGTGAAGTTCTGGTGGACGGTGTTGACCTCAATCAACTGTCGGCCGAGGATCTGCGCCAGGCTCGCAGCAAGATGCAGGTGGTGTTCCAGGATCCGCTGGCATCGCTCAATCCCCGGATGACGATCGGCCAGGCCATCGAGCACCCCGCGCAGATCCACATGCCGGATCTATCAGCGTCGGAACGGAAGCGACTGGTGTTCGAGATGCTCGATGCGGTCGGTATGACGCCACCCGACTTCTTCTACGACAAGTACCCGCACCAGATTTCGGGTGGGCAACGCCAGCGGATCGTTCTCGCCCGCGGGCTCATAACCCAGCCGGCTCTGATCGTGGCCGACGAGCCGATTGCATCGGCCGATGTGTCGGTACAGGCGCTGCTCCTCGACCTGATGGTGAAGCTCAAGGAGGAGTTTGACCTCACTTACCTGTTCATCACTCACGACCTGGCCACCACCAAGTACATTTGCGACCGGATAGCCATCATGTACCTGGGCAAGATCGTCGAGATCGGGCCGCTGCAGGATGTGTTCGAGAACCCGCAGCACCCCTACACCAAGGCCCTGCTCTCAGCCGTTCCGGTCCCCGATCCTCGCCATCGTCGCCAGGAGCCGCTGCCTGCTGGTGAAATCCCCAACCCGATCAACCCTCCGAGCGGATGCAACTTCCACCCACGGTGCCCGATTGCGGCGATGGGGGTGTGCGACCAGGAGGATCCGGGCCTGGCCGCCGTCGAAGGGTCGGAAGAGCACCTGGTCTCGTGCCATCTTCGGACCGGTGCCTACCAACACCTCGATACCACCGGCACCTAGCACCATCCAGATTATGGAAGGAAGGTGTTGCCCCTAGTCGGGTAGGACGGGTAGTCTGCTTCCTATTCCGGCTCCTCACTTCTGAGGGGCCAGTTCAATGGAGGAAATCAAGTGAGATCACTACGCAAGAGAGGTGGGTGGCTCGCGCTGCTCACCGCGCTGGCGCTGGTCGCGGCTGCATGCTCGAGTGACGACACTTCCGACGACACGACGGCGACGACCCCCGCCCCCGCTACTACCACTACGGCTGCGCCGAGTGGCGGTGGCGATGGCGACGGAGACGGCGACGGCGATGGCGACGGCGGTGGCGGAAGCGACATCGGCGGCACGTTCCAGACAGCACTGGTGGCGGACCTGACCACGGATAACTTTTGGGCGTACCTGGACACCGAGTCCTCGACGCACAACGGCTATGTCCTTGGCCAGAGCCACCCGGCGCTTTACACCTTGTCGGTTCCCGACTTCTTGAACATTCCCGTGCTTGCGATCGGCGAGGCGCCGGCCGCAGTTGCGGACGGAGCTGGCTTCAGTGCCACCGTTCCGCTGCGCGAGGGAATGGCATGGTCGGACGGCGAGGCTGTGGATGCCAACGACTTCGTATTCACCTTTGACGTCGTGCGCGAGTTCGCGCTCGGCTCGAACTGGCTGTCCAACACGCCAGAGCAGGTGACTTCGGTCGAGGCGGTCGACGACTACACGGTAAAGATCAACTTCTCAGAGGAGCCCGGTCTTTCCATCTATCAGAACGGCATCAACTTCCTGTCGATTCTGCCCGAGCACTTCTGGGCCTCCGTGGTCGATGAAGCACGTGGCAGTGACGACCCGAAGGCCACGCTCTACGCCGCCAGCGGCGTCGGAGAGCCCTCTGCCGGAACCAACATCTTCGACAAGTGGGAGCAGGGAGCCTTCGCCTCGATTCTGGCGAACCCCGACTACTTCTTCGAGGGAACCGTGTACACCACGTACGCTGACTTGAGCTGGTCCCAGATCGGGCCCAACGTCGACGAGACCCTCTTCGGGGCCGGCGGCGGAGACTCGCTGTCTTCGTACGAGGACGGACCGTTCGTCGGAGAGATCATCTACTCCGAGTACGGCTCACAGGATGCGGCTTACCTGGCGTTTACCGAGGGTGAGGTCGATTACGTCCTCAACCCGTCCGGTATCCCAACCGGTCGTCGTGAAGAGCTCCGTGCGCTCGAAGGCGTTGAGTTTGCGATTAACCCCTCCGAGGGTTTCCGCTACATGGCCTTCAACCTGCGCAAGGCGCCCATGAACGATGAGGCCTTCCGCCAGGCGTTCGCCTACGTCATCGACAAGGAGTTCGTGACCGGAAGCGTGCTGGGTGGAGCGGCTCTGCCGATCTACTCGCTGGTTCCTGAGGCCAACGCTGCTTGGTACACCGATGAGGTGAACAAGTGGGGCTTCGGCATGTCCGAAGGTGAGCGGTTCGACATGGCCGTCTCGGTCCTGACGGACGCCGGCTACACCTGGAGCACCGATCCGGTGGCCCACGTCGACGATGAGGGTGCCTACACCGGCGTCTTCACCGACGGCGAAGGCATGAGGCAGCCTGACGGCTCCGCAGTGCCTGAGGTTGAGCTGATGACGCCGGGCCCGGGTTACGACCCGTTGCGCTCGACGTTCGCCACGTGGATTGGCCAGTGGGGTGAGCGCCTCGGCGTGCCCATGGATGTCAACCCGACCGACTTCAACGCCATCGTTGATGCCACGTTCCCGCCCCAAGAGGACGGGCTCGGCTGGGACATCTACATGCTCGGCTGGGGTGGCGGTGACCCGTCACTGCCGTGCACGTCGCACCAGGCATTCTTCGGAGCGTCGCAAGACGCTGTGACCGGTGGTGGTTTCAACACCCCCGGCTACAACGACGCCGACTTCGAGGCCCTGAGCGACGCATTTGACGCCGCAACGGACATCGCGACTGCGCGTACTGTCTGCGCCGATATGGAGAAGAACATCTCCGAGAACCTGCCGTACATTGTGCTGTTCTCGACCCCGATCACGGATGCATGGCGTGCCAACGTCGTGTTCCCGATCGAGGACGTGCTGGGTGGAATCAACGGATTCCCGAATGCATGGGCCGGTCAGGTGCTCGTCACTGAGTAGGAACCAGGGCGCTTAGCGTCCGTAAGACTGAGAGGGAGGGCCTGCGGGCCCTCCCTCTTTTTATGCCAAAGCTGGAGTGACGAGACGCGAAAACTCCGGTAAGCTGCAGCACTCACCCGCCGGGAAAGGGACACCCGCTTGCTCAAATTCATCAGCGTGCGCCTGCTCCAGATGAGCCTGCTGTTCCTGGTCTTCCTGACATTGCTGTTCTTCTTGTTGCAAGCCCAGCCGGGAGACTTCAGCCGGCAGTTCCTGGATCCGAACATCCCGCCTGAGAACCGTGATCTAATCGCCGCCCGCTTTGGGCTGGACAAGCCACTCTGGCAGCAGTACTTCACCTACATGATCAATGTCTTCCAGGGTGACTTCGGGTTGAGCTTCCAGCGATACCCCCGCACCGTCACCAGCGTCATCACCGAGCGACTGCCACGGACCTTCTTCCTGTTCACGCTGGCAACCTTGCTGTCCTACTACCTCGGCTTTATCTTCGGCAAGGTGCTGGCATGGCGCCGGGGGGGCAAGCAGGAGATGGGCATCACGTTGAGCGGCGTGTTCCTGTACACGGTGTTCTATCCGTGGTTCGCACTCGTGATGATCTGGTTCTTCGCAGCCTATTTGGACCTGGTACCCGTCAACCAGTTCATTACCCCGCTTCGCTGGCGGGAGGCCCCCTTCTCGGCCAACTCCGTGTTCAGCACCATTATCTGGTCGACCCTTCTCCTGTCGGCAGGCCTTGCCCTATCGCTGTGGCTGTCCCGCAAGCCGGATAACGCGGTTCAGCAGCGCCTGATCAAATGGGGAGGGATTGGCTTGACGATCGCCCTCTTCCTCTCCTTCTGGCTGCCAAACGACAAGCGCGCCTACGCAACCGACATCGCCCACCATGCCGTCCTGCCCATCTTCACGCTGGCTCTGGTGGCGTTTGCCGGTGTCATGTTGATAACCAGGGGCTCCATGCTCGAGACGCTCAAAGAGGACTACATCCTGACGGCGCGAGCCAAGGGCCTGCCGCCCAAGGTGATCCGCGATCGGCACGCTGCCCGCAACGCCCTGCTCCCGGTAACTACATCGTTTGTCCTCGGTTTGGCATTCATCATCGGGGGCGGTCTCATCACTGAAACGGTCTTCTCGTGGCCGGGGATGGGGGAGTTGCTGCTGACTTCCGTCGTCACCCAGGACATCCCTGTCGCAATCGGGGCACTGGCCATGGTCGGTGCATTGGCGCTGATCGGTCACGTCATCGTTGACGTCTTGTACGTTTTCTTGGATCCCCGGATCAGGTACCAGTAGGGATAAGGAGTTCGAATGGCGTTGGAACAGAAACCGGCCGATATAGAGCCGACAGGAGCCATGACAGCCCTCGAGGGTGGCGAAGACCACCCGATCCTCAAGATCACCGAGCCCTTGTGGAGAATCCGCCTCCGGCTTCTCTGGCGTGGCTTCAAGAAGAACTGGGCCCTGTTTGCCGAGAACCGGATCGGCCTGGTCGGACTGTTCATCATCGCCATCTTTGCTTTGATGGCAATCGCTCATCCGATCCTGATGGCCACCGTGTGGGGAGGGGACAACAGGGAGATCTACGACCCGGTGATCGGCTACTCGGCCGTCGTCCAGGAATTCACGGTGGTGGAGGAAGTTACCGACCCGGCTACAGAGATCGAGTTGATCGACGCCCGCTTCACCAACATCAATGCCCAGGTCGGCGACACTATCGAGCAGCCGCTGCAGCCGGCCCCGCCTTCCCGCGACCATCTTCTGGGTACCGACCCCATCGGCCGTGACGTGCTGTCGCAGCTCATGTTCTCAACCAAAGCCGCCTTCTTTCTGGGAATGGTTGCGGCACTGGTAACCGTCCTGATCGCCACCACCGTTGGCTCGGTCGCCGCCTTCTTCCGCGGGGTGGTCGACTCATTCCTGATGAGGGTGGCCGACCTGATTCTGTTGATGCCGCTCATCCCCATCCTGATCGTGATCGGCGGGTTCTGGACGATTGAGCTGTGGCAGTTAGGTGTGATCATCGGGATCCTCAATGGTTTCGGGGGAGTGGCCATCGTGCTCAGGTCTCAGGCGCTCTCTGTCAGCGTCAAACCGTTTGTCGACGCCGCCCGGGTGGCAGGCGGATCCAGGTGGCACCTCATATTTCGACACGTAATTCCCAACGTCTTGCCGCTGAGCTTCCTCTACATGATGTTCGGAGTCACCGAGGCGATCTCGCTCGAGGCCGTGCTCAGCTTCTTCGGGTTGTTGAACGTGGAGATGAGCTGGGGTCTGATGATCAGCCTCGCTCAGGCCGAGGGGTACCTGCTGCGAGGGCTCGATGTGTGGTGGCTGCTGTTGCCGGCGGGTCTAGCCGTCACGTTCCTGGCGGCCGCCTTCTTCCTGGTCGGTCGGGCCATGGATGAGGTCGTCAATCCCCGTCTCCGCAAGCGCTAGAAGGGCCTAACACCACGATGTCTACTCCACTCGTCGAGGATTCAACCGGCGGTCTCCGATCCGGCGACACTCTGCTCGAAGTCGACCACCTGATCATGAGGTATTCGACGAAGCAGGGATGGGTCTCGGCGGTTGAGGATGTCAGCTTCGTGCTTCACAAGGGCGAGGCTCTCGGCCTGGTCGGAGAGTCGGGATGTGGCAAGACTTCGGTAGCCCTCTCCTTGCTGCGCCTCCAGGCCGACAACGGCGAAATCCTGGACGGGGAGATCCGTCTTGGAGGCGAGAACCTGGTCGCGCTCTCCGAGGAGGACATGCGCAAGCGGCGCTGGCAGGACATTTCGATGGTCTTTCAGGGCGCCATGAACTCCTGGAATCCCGTTTATCGGGTGGGTGACCAGATCAAGGAGGCTCTCGACCTCCACTGGCCGACCCGGCTTTCCCGAGCAGAGGCGCGGGAGCGGATCGGCGATCTGTTCGCACTGGTCGGGCTTCCCTCGGATGCCCAAGACCGCTACCCCCATGAGTTCAGCGGAGGTATGCGCCAGCGAGCTGTGATCGCGATGGCGCTCTCCTGCAACCCGCAGGTGATCATCGCCGATGAGCCCACCACCGCTCTCGACGTCATCGTTCAGGACCAGATTCTCAAGGAGCTCAAGAAGATCCAGGCCGAGCTCGAGATGTCGATCATCTATATCTCCCATGACATTGCCGTGATCGCCGAGGTCACCGACCGGATGGGCGTCATGTACGCCGGCAAGATGGTTGAGTTCGGAGACACGGCCGACATCTTCTCGGCTCCCCGGCATCCCTATGCCTGGCTGCTGTTGTCATCCACCCCGTCGATCGTCGGCCCTCGCCGCAAGCTGGCTCCGCTGGAAGGCGAGCCACCCAATCTGCTCGACCCGCCGGAGGGCTGCCGTTTCAATCCCAGGTGCCCATTCGCAACCGACCAGTGCCGCACCGAGGAGCCACCTCTTCAGGACATCGGCGACGGGCATCTGGTCGCGTGCTGGAACTACGAGGAAGTTCCGGTCGGCATCACGTCGGGAGGTGTCGTATGACCGAAGCCAGGGTGGAGGTCAAGGACCTCGAGAAACGGTATCCGGTTCAGAAGAGTGTCTTCCGCAGTGCCAAGGACTTCATCCATGCGGTGGACGGCATCAACTTCAAGATCGACCCCGGCCAGAGCCTTGGTCTGGTGGGCGAGTCGGGGTGCGGGAAGACCACTACGGGCCGCATGCTGGTCAAGCTGCTTGAGCTGACCGGCGGCCAGGTGCTGCTGCAGGAGGACGGGGAAGTCCTCGACATCTCCAACCTGACCAGCAAGGAAGAACTGAAGAAGTTCCGCTCGGACGTTCAGATGATCTTCCAGGATCCATTCGAGTCGATGAACCCGCGTCGTACCGTCTACGACACCATCGCCGAACCGCTGTCCGTTCAGCGGATCGGGACGGTGCCCGAGCGGGAGGTCAAGGTCGCCGACCTGCTCACTCTGGTGGGCCTGACCCCGGCCGAATCGTTCATGTTCCGCTTCCCCCACGAGCTCTCGGGTGGGCAGCGCCAACGAGTGGCTATCGCCCGGGCACTCATCGTGGATCCGACCTTCGTGGTGGCCGACGAGCCGACCTCAATGCTCGACGTCAGCATTCGGATCTCAGTGATGGACCTGATGCTCAAGCTGGCAGAGCGCCTCAACGTCTCGTACCTGTACATCACTCACGATCTGGCGGTGGCTCGCTACATGTGCGACCGCATCGCGGTCATGTATCTGGGCAAGATTGTCGAGCTGGCGCCGACCGAGGAACTGCTTTCGAACCCGATGCATCCCTACACCAAGGCACTCTTGTCGGCAGTTCCCGTGCCCGACCCCGACTACCACCGGCCTCCGGTTGAGATCAAGGGCGGGATTTCCAAGTCGATCAATCCCGAGCCCCGCTGCCGGTTCTACGACCGATGCCCGATGGCACGCGAGGATCTGTGTGGTGTGAACGATCATCCCCCGCTGGAAGAGAAGGCCCCCGATCATTGGGTGGCCTGCTATCTGGTGGACAAACAGCCGGCCTAGGTTGGCTATCATGACCCGCTCTGTGAAGGATTCTCTGTGATTGAAAGCATCGTTCTCGCGTTCCACATGCTGTTCTCGATCGGCCTGATCGTGCTTGTGCTGCTGCACTCAGCCAAGGGTGGCGGCATGTCCGACATGTTCGGTGGTGGGATGGGCCCCATCAGCCAGGTGCCGGTGATGGAGCGGAACCTGGATCGGCTGACGATTGCCGTAGCCATCATGTTCGGTGTCACCACCCTCTGGCTCACAATCATCCGCTGAGGATCAGGCTCCCTGGCAAGCCCGGGGACGGCCCGCAGATATACTCACTCGTCCACGTCGGAGTGGCGGAATTGGTAGACGCGCTAGGTTGAGGGCCTAGTGGGCTTTAAGCCCGTGGAGGTTCGAGTCCTCTCTCCGACACTGGGAACCGGCGAAGCCGGTTCCTTTGCAGGTTGGCTTCGCCAAACTGCTTCTCAGGCCGTAGTCCGCTCCCGCAGTGCCACGCGCTGCTGAGGGTCCGCCTCAATCTGTCTCCTGCTCTCCGCCGAGGCCGACCATTCGCAGACTCTGGCGGTAGAGCCGATCGGCCAACTCGTCGTCATAGACCGTAGGGTTGGGCGAGCGCATCGGCCAGCCACCCGGACGGTTCTTCTTGTCGGAGTACAGAATGCTGTTCTGGCTGTAGAACTCGCCGCTATGGCTGGGAGCCTCATCGTCGAGTAGGCAGTGAAGCTGCGTCTGTGCGCCGTCCTCGGCGGAAACCATCCCCAGCATCCCGCTGAACGGCCGCATGAGGACGTTTTGGACGAAGGGCGGCATGGTGTGCTGGACCAGGTTGGAACGGATCCAACCCGGGTGTACGGAGAACACGGATACGCCGGTGCCCTCGAGGCGTCTGGCGAGGTGGCGGGCGTACATGACCATCGCCAGCTTGGACTGGTTGTAGGCGGCAGTGCCGTCGTACCCCCGCTTCTCAAAGGCCAGGTCGTCGAGGTGGAGCTCGGCCGGGGTCCCCCGCATGCCGGCATGGGCCACGCTGGATACACAGACCACCCGGGACGGTGCGCTGGACTTGAGCCTGTCGAGTAGCAGCTCAGTGAGCAGGAAGTGGCCGAGATGGTTCACGCCGAATTGCGTCTCGAAGCCGTCCTCGGTGCGGCCCTCGGGCGAGTTCATGACGCCCGCGTTGTTGACCAGCCCATGGAGCTGATCGTGGTCGGTCTGGAAGGCGTCCACGAACCGGCGAACTGATGCGAGGCTGTTCAGGTCGAGCTCCACGACTTCGACCGAGCCGAACGAGCCGGCTAGATCTTGCGTCGCTTCCCGGCCGGCTGCTACTCGGCGACAGGCGGCGACAACGTGCGCTCCCTGCCGAACCAGCTGCTGGGTCGTCGCCAGCCCGGAACCAGAGTTCGCACCGGTGACGATGTACACGCGCCCATCGAGGTCCTTTTCGAAGAGGCTGGGGTCGCATCGCAGTGTC
>JBPCTX010000383.1:0-13875 GCA_051011455.1 Acidimicrobiia bacterium
CTCCTCAACCGCGCCAATTGCCTCCTGGGCTTGCGAGGGATCGTCCGCCACTAAGAGTCGGGCGACACCCGCCTGTACTGTCATCACGCTCACGTTGTGGGCAACAACATCGTGGAGCTCACGCGCAATGCCGGCCCGGGCCTCCGCAATCGCCCTCTCGGCCTCCGTGGCCCGCTTCCACTCCAGATGCTCGGCACGCTCTCGAGCCGCAGCCGCGTTTTCGCCGCGGATTCGGAGTCGACGACCCACGTACCACGGCAGAACCGTCACAACGAGCGCGGTGGCTACCTCGGAGGCCGGGTCGTCATCCACTACCTGACCGAACCCGACAACAGCGAGGGCGGCCGCCAGGGCCGCCAGGCTTATCTCCCACTCCGGGACATACCGCCCAACCGAATAGAGGGACGCCAGGATGTGAAACACCGGATTACCCGGATAGCCGGCTGCCGTCCAGGCCACCGTCATCACGAGCGCAACGCCGAGTACAGCCAGCGACCGCTTTCGCCGCCAGAGAAGAGCGATGCTGCCGATGGCCAGCATCACGAAACCGGCCTCCGGGATCTCTGAGAGCCCTTCGGCGTCCTGAGCCGCCACGTTCGCGACGCTGGCGCCAAAGACGGCAACTGCCACCGCAACGTCCACCCCGGGTAGGGGAAGTCGCCATCGTCCGAGCGTTGCCACGTTTCCACCGCCAGGCGAGCCGGCCCCTATGTCGCCGGGCACACGACGGTCAATCATCGCGTTCTTCCTCTGAGTTGACACCGGAGGTGTTGAAGTCGTCGGCCACCTTCCCGTCCTCCCATCCGGAGTTGGTTGCAGGCTACCGGTGGCAACGTGGACGACAGTCAGTCTGTTGTGTAGTGCCAGAGCCCACGTCCTTCACCTGCCTTGCACATCGGGCTACGACCGAAGCTGGTGACGGGCACTCGCGATCCCTCACGTATAGTGGCGGTGGCAAGCGGGTAGAGGCGGAGCCAGCGGTGGATTTCCTAGAGGCACGAACCATCAACCGTTGGGCGCGGCGCATTGTCGGGGCAACTGCGCTTGCTCTGATCGGGTTTGCTGCTTTCAACCTCACGAACCAGGACACTCCCCCGACCGTGTCGACCGTGCTCGGGGTGCAACTGACGACAACTCTGCCACCCGGTTCCACCGGCGGGGACGACGCGGCCGCCGTCCTGGCCGAATTTCTGGCCAGCCTCAACCAGGAGGACTCGACCACCACCAGGACGACGGTGATCGACTCGACCACTACCTCAACCACCCAGGTTTCCTCGTCTTCAACAACCAGCAGCACCGAAGGGTCCGACACCACGGTGACGTCTCCAGTGTCGACGACGACCACCAGACCTTCCTCCACCACAACCACCACCAGGCCTTCCTCCACCACGACCACCACCAGGCCTCCCTCCACCACAACCACCACCAGGCCTGCCACAACGACGACCACTACTACCACCACCACGCTGCCGCCGACAACGACTACCACGACCACAATGCCGCCCACCACCACTACGACGACCAGCACGACCACCACCACGCTCACCGGTCCGATTGAGATGTACGTGACCTCGCTCACCCCGGGCGGGAACCTGGTCGAGCCTTTGTGGGAGCCCTCGGTGGTAGTGAGGATGTCCTTGACGGGCAGCGGTCCCAAGCGGGACATCCTGGTCACGGGTCGCTGGGACGGCGCCTACACCGGTACGGTCTCGGGCTTCACCAATCCCTCAGGCCGGGTGACGCTAACGGCGCCGGCCATCTCGGCCGACAGTCTCGTCTTCACGGTTACGTCGGCCACCCACGCCGACTACGTGTACCAACCGGCCCTCAACGTGGCCGGCCAGGTCACCGTCAACCGAACCGACGCCAGCTAGCCAAACCCCACTGTTGCTATCGGGCGAATCCGGGTAATCTTGGCCTCGACGACCACCGGGCGTGGTGGCATTTCTGGGGCGGGAGACAATGCGCGATTACGACAGCCACTACGGCTTCGCCGACTCAGTCAACCGCCGTGCTTTCGCGGCTCTTCTGGTCGGAGCCCTGGTACTGGGGGTGGCCTTCGCCGCCGGGGCCCTGCGCGGTGAAGAAGCCAGCCCAGACGTCAGCGTGCTGGCGGCAGATGTGATCTCAGAGCGGGTCGAACTGATCGACATAACGGCTGCGCCGGGTGAGCCGAACCCGGAACAAGCGGTTGCGCCCACCACCACGACTGTCGATAGGCCAATTACTCCGGCCTCAACAACCTCCTCGACGACGTCAACCACCACGCTCCCGGCCACCACGACCACCTCTCGTCCGACTACAACCACGGTTCCCACCACCACCACCACCACCACCACGGTGCCGCCCACCACGACCACCACCCTTCCGCCGACGACGACAACTACGACCCCACCGACCACTACAACGACCACTGCTCCTCCGGTCATTGCCAGCATCCACATCGACCGCTTCCGGGTGGACACCCGCAGCGACGACGACGGCTCCTTCGCCGAGATCCAGGTCCGCGTCAAGAACGACACCGGCCAACGTCAACGAGGAGTACTGGTGCTGGCACAGTTCAAGGGGGGCTGGAGTGGGCTGGTGTCGGGCACAACCAACAATCGGGGAGATGTCGTCCTCAACTCAGGGCCGGTCGAAGGGGACTCGGTGACCTTCACGGTGCTCGACCTTCAGCACCCGGACTACGTGTACGACCCCGAGCAGAACACGGTCGGACCCTCGATCACTGTCACATTCGATTAGTTGCCCGACGGAGCCAAACGATCCCGGGGCTATCGGGTGAGACCGCCGCGACGGATTAGGGTGCCTGCATGCCAACATTCGATGTCGTTTCAGAAGTAGACCAACAAGAAGTGCGCAACGCAGCCGATCAGGCCGCTCGTGAGCTGGCCAATCGCTACGACTTCCGGGGTACCAACTCAAGCGTGCGGATCACCGACGACGGCATCGTGGTGGAGTCCTCCACCGACCATCGCCTCGACGCCGCCGTGGATGTGCTCAAGGAAAAGCTTGTGCGCCGCAAGGTTTCCCTGAAAGCTCTGGGTGGCGGGACTCCGAAGGAGATCGGCGGTGCCCGCTATCAGGCCGTCTTCACTCTCAATCAAGGCATCGCCCAGGATGCTGCCAAGGAGCTCTCGAAGGCCGTGCGAGACTCGAAGCTCAAGGTCCAGGTCCAGATCCAGGGGAGTCAACTCCGGGTGCAGGGGAAGAAACGCGATGATTTGCAGCAGGTCATCGCCCTCTTGAAAGACCTCGACTATCGCCTCCCCCTTCAGTACGTGAACTTCCGGGACTGACGTGGAGTTCGGTCTCCAAACGCGCGGGACCTATGACTACGTTCTCAGGGCGGCTCGGTGGGCCGAGGAGAACGGCCTGATTTCATTCGCCCTTCCCGATCACTACCTGGCGGGTCGCTCCCCCACCGGGTCCGGCTACGACACGCGGGCGGCCGACATCTACCCCTACCTCGGGGCTCTGGCCGTCGAGACCAGCCTGGAGCTGTGTTCGCTCGTCTCGCCGGTCAGTTACAGGCACCCGGCCGCGTTATTGAAGCTCGGGTTGGCCGTCGACGAATTGAGCGGCGGTCGGTTCACCCTCGGCATCGGAACCGGCTGGATGAAGTCAGAGCACACCACCTTCGGGTTCCCACTCCCGGATTGGCAGGAGCGCTTCGATCACATGGAAGAGGCACTGGGCTACCTGGCAGCCGCCCTCGGCGAAGGAGCCGGTGGTTTTGTGGGCGATCACTACCAGTTGGAGCCGATCGATCACCAACCCAAGGGGATCAATCTCCGCCTCATGGTGGGAGGATCCGGCCCGCGGCGCACACCGGAGCTGGCCGGTCGGTTTGCCGACGAGCTCAACATCTACTCACTTCCCGCCGACAAGCTGAGAACCCGGATCGATCGGGCCCGCCAGGCGGCGGTTGCGGCCGGCCGGAACCCGGATGCATTGCTGTTTTCCACGGCCTCCCCACCGATCATCGGGCCCGATCAAGCCACCTACCGGCATCGGCTGGAGGAATTTGCAGCCGCTCGCAGCGTCCCGGTCGACCGTTTGGAGAAGGACTTCCGGGCCATGGCCGTTCCAATGGGCACCTATGAAGAGGCACGAGATTCCTTTGGCCCGCTCGGTGATGCCGGCATTACCCGCTACTACTTGCAGATCCTCGGCAGCTTCGACCTCGACTACGCAGCCGAATTGGTCGAGGTGCTGAGCTGAACGTCCCGGGCCCCGGCGGCCGGCCGTGACCCGCCGGCACAGCTGGCGACGAATCCTTCAGGTCCGGCCCGGAGAAGAACGCCGCCTCTGGTTTGTGGCCGGCTTCTTCGTCCTGACCCAGGCCGGCCACGGCCTCAGCCTCAACATGGCCGACGCTCTGTTCTTTCGACGGTTCGGAGTCGAGAACCTCCCTTACATGTTCATGGCATTGGGCCTGGCAACCCTGGTAGCCACCCTCGCTTACTCCGCCGGGTTCGCCCGGTTCAACCGCCGCCGCTATCTGGTGGCCGTCTACCTTGGCATCGTCTGCGTGTTGATCGTCGAGCGTCTCGTCGCCGCCGGAGGCGCCCGGGCGACCTTCGCCGTCATCTGGGTCTCGACCAGCGTGATTCTCATCATCACCTACACCGCCATGTGGAACGTCGCTTCCGAGGTGTTTGACACCCGCCAGGCCAAACGCCTCTTCCCCGTCCTGGCCAGCGCCGGCATCCTGGGAGGGGTAGCCGGCAACTTCCTGACTGCGCCTCTCACTGCGCTGCTCGGCACCACCAACCTCTTGCTAGTCCAGGGCATCTTGCTGACCGGGGCTGCCTGGTTCGCTCACCGCACCGGAGCCCAGTTCTTCCGGCCCCGCCGGGCGGTATCGGTTTCGCCCATAGAACAGCTGCGAGGCGGGTATCGGTTGATCCGCCGCTCACCGTTGCTGCGGTTGGTGGCATTCGCGGCTCCGTTGCTCAGCCTGCTGTTCCTGGCCGTCCTGTTTCCATTTAGTCAGGCGGTGGCCGAGCGTTTTACCGAGGAGGCCGAACTGGCCGGCTTTCTCGGGTTCTTCTCCGGGGCCGTGACTGCACTGGCCTTTCTCATCTCGTTGTTGCTGGCCGGTCGCCTCTACGCCCGCCTCGGCCTGGTGGGAGCACTGCTGATCCTTCCGGTGGTGTACGTCGGGGCTTTCGCGATCTGGATGGTGGAGTTCGGATTTCAAACGGCCGTGGCGGTGCGGGCAATGCAGTGGCTGACATCCACCGGCGTTGCTTTGACAGCGTTCAACGCACTTTTCAATGTGGCTCCCGCCGATCGGCGGGGCGAGGCTTTCGCTTTCGTCAATGCGGTACCGGCGCAGGTGGGAGTGGTGGCGGCGGGAGTCTGGCTACTGGCCGGCCAGCACTTGCTGTCGCAGTCGCAGACCTTCCTGGGTGGCCTGCTTCTCTCCGGGCTCCTCTTGATTCTGGTGCTACTGATGCGGAGCCGGTACCGGCAGGCTCTGATGGCAGGCCTTCGGGCCGGGACGCTCAACGTCTTCGATCAGACTTCAGGCAGCCTCAGCCGCCTTGCTCACGATGGCGATGCCACCAGGGCAGCCGTGGAAGCTATGAGTGACGAGCGGCTGGAGGTGAGGCGGGCGGCTGCCCAGGTACTGGCCGCCATCGGCGGGCCGGCTGCCCAAACCCGGTTGCGGGCCGGCCTCAACGATCCCGACCCGGAGGTCCGTCTGGCAGCGATCGCAGGCTGGTCGGGTGATGCGGGCGGCGGCGGGTCTGAGGTCCTCGAGTCGCTCATGGAAGACGAGGATCCCCGGGTGCGGGCGGCGGCCGTTGCGGCGGTCGGTCGATTGGCCACCACCAACCCCGCCACCCTCTCCGTGATCGCCGCCGACCCGAACCCGATGGTAAGGGCCCGGGCGGCCGGAGCGTTGGCCCGGACCGGCGACCGCCAGGGTGCGACGCTCGCAATCGAGCGGTTGGCCTCTTCCAGAACGATCGATGACCGCCTGGCCGGTCTCGGAGCGGCCTCCGAAGTACCGGGGTCGCTGCCCATCGGGGACCTCCGCTCTCACCTCCACGACTCAACGTCGAGCCGGGTGAGAGTGGGAGCAGTGAACGCCCTGGCCGCGCTGGATTCAGAACAAGCCACCCGGATCCTCCTGGAAGCCACCGAAGATCTAGACGAGCATGTGAGGTTGGCAGCTGCGTCGGCCCTGAGTGCCAGGCCCGAGGCGGTGGACCTCCTGGTGGAAGCGCTCTACACCGGGTCAGAGCGATCCAAGCATGCCGTCCTGGCCGGGCTGAAGCCGTATGGCCACCGCGTGGAGCGGCGAGTTGTCGAGTGGGCGTTGGAGCAGATACCTCGCGCTCGTGACTTCCGCAGGGCAGGAGCCGTGCTGTCCGCCCACCCCTCCGAGGGTTGCATCGGGTTTCTGGCCCAATTGATCGCGGACCGTGAGTGGCAGGTTGAGCGCAGGGTGCTTTCCTGTCTGGCGGTGATCGGATCCCCCAGAGACGTCGACCTGATCGAGCGCGGACTGGCGGTGCCGGACGCCGAGCGGCGGGCCCAGGCAATCGAGGCTCTCGACACGCTCCCCGATCAAGAGCTGTCGGCCGCGCTGGTGCCGCTACTGGAGGCAGAACCATCCGACCCGGACGTCACGCTGCCGGAATTACTGGTGTTGCTGACCGCCGATTTTGATCCGTGGGTGCGAGCCCTGGCGCTGCGGGGGTTGGACGAGACGGAATGGGAGGGCCGGGAATCAGTTTTCCGGGCAGCCCGGGGCTCAATTGATGAGGTGGTTGCCGAGACGGCATCGGTGGCGCTTGCCAGAATGCAGGGAGACATGACACTGGAAACATTCACGATTCTCGACAAGCTGCTGGCGTTGCGGCAGGTGCCCCTATTCGCCGGCCTTCCCCCTCAGGATCTCGATCAGGTGGCAGCCATCGCAGAAGAGGCCCACTTCATCGAAGGCGCCTACCTATTCCGCCAGGGCGATGAAGGCGACGAGATGTTTGTGATTATCGAGGGTGCGGTTGAGGTGAGAGCCCATAGCTCCGATCAGGACGACCACCGGGTGGCGGTTCGGCGGGCCGGTGAGCATGTGGGGGAGCTTGCGCTCCTCCGACAGGAACCCCGCTCGGCGGATGTCATCGCGCACGAAGGCAGCGTTCGGAGCCTGACTCTTTCCCGCCGGGCGTTGGAACGAATCCTCCTCGACCGCCCCGGGGTGGCGGTGAGGATGCTCGGAACCCTGGCCGACCGCTTGAGCGATCGGATCTAGGCCCGCACGACCAGGTCGTCGAGCAGCTTTCGGCTCGAGCGACTGACCTCTCGCACAGCCCGGTCGAATGCTTTCTGGTTGGCCCGGGACGGTTTCCGATAACCCGAGATCTTCCTCACAAACTGGAGAGCGGCGGCCTCGATCTCCTCAGCAGGGATGACCATTTCCGGGTTGCGCAACGTCTTGATGCTTCGGCACATGAGGGCTCCTATTTGGGCGGGTGGGCGCGGTACCACTCAACGGTGGCTGCGATCGCCTCATCGAGTGGGGTGGCGGCTATTCCGAATGTCGACTCGAACTTTGAGGTGTCCAGGCGGAACGGCTCCTCAAACTCGTACAGCATCTCCACCAACTCGCCGGCCGGCTTGTTGAAGAGGCCGACCATCTTCAGCATTGTCGGGGACATGCCGACCGTCTTGACCGAGGTACCGGCGGCGGCCGCGATCCGGTCGACAAAGGCGGCGGCAGTGATGGGCGGCGGGCTCGGAGGGTGCCAGACCTGACCGTCTGCCCGCTCGTCCCGGCCGAGGATGGCCAGTGCCTTGCCGATGTCGGAGGTGAATGAGTAACTGTGCTCGGCTGCGGGGTTGCCAAGCACCCGGGCCGTCTTGCCTGCCATAGCGGGGCCAAAGACCCGGTAGTCCATGGCTGATTGGGTTGTGCGAGGACCGAAGTAGTCGGAGGGGCGGACCGCCACCGCCCGGATCTTCCCCGCCGCGTGGGCCTCCATCAGGCTCCGGTGCATATCGGCCCGCAACCGTCCCTTGCGAGTGCTTGGTGCGATTGGATGGGTCTCGCTCATGAGCTCTGTCTGGGGGTGGCCGTAGAGATAGAGGTTCTCCAGGGCGACGATCTTCTCTGCCCCGGCGGCGATCGCTCCGTCAACGACGGCCGCGTGGAGCGTCTCGAAGAGCTCGAGCCACTTGTGATAGGGAGGGTTGACGAGCAGATAGACGACCCGGGCACCATCGGCAATGTCGGAAACGAACCCGGCGTCTGAGGCGTCACCCTGTTCGGTTTCGACCCCGTCAACTACCGTTCGGCCGCTCCGATTGGCGGCCAGGACCGTCTCGCCCTGTGCCACCAGCTCCTCAATCAGAGCAACGCCGAGTGGTCCGGTTCCGAATACCACATGCTCAGCCATCCTGCCCCCTTCTGGCACAAACCAGGCGAGACGCTCGCCTGCAGACGGATGAGCCTAGGCCTGGATCGTTCCCGGTACCCGGCCCATACGATATTGTGTGCCGATGACGGATCGAATGCGTCTTGGAAAGATGACCAACCCGGTGCGGGGCTTTCTGCACGGGTCGGCCGCCGCGGTGTCGGTGGCCGGCATGACGGTGCTGGTCATGCGATCCGCCCCGGATCCCGCCCGCGTGATGAGCATGGTGGTCTTCGGAGTCTCGTTGATCGGCCTGTACTCGGCCAGCGCCCTCTATCACTCGGTCCCCTGGCGGGCCAAGTGGAAGCAGCGTATGCAGCGGGTCGATCACTCGATGATCTTCGTTCTGGTGGCCGGCACCTACACGCCGATTGCCGTCAATGTGCTCGATGGAGCCTGGCGGACCGTCACTCTGTCCGTCGTGTGGGGAGCGGCAGCTATTGGAATCGCTCAGAAGATCGCCTTTCCCCGGGTCCCCGATTGGGTCTCGATCACGCTGCAAACAACCATGGGGTGGTTTGCGATCGTGCCGTTTCTAGAACTGGTCGACGCACTGTCGAACGGAGCCATAGCTCTGATGATCGCCGGTGGGCTGTCCTACACGATCGGGTTGATACTGCTAGCCCACGAACGCCCACAGCTGTTTCCGCGAGTGTTTTCGCACCACGAGGTCTTTCACATTCTGGTTGTGTTGGGAAGTCTGTTCCACTTCCTGATGATCCTCTGGTACGTGGTCCCCCACAGCTCCATCTGACACCGCCCCGGCCCGCGCCCCGCTACGCTCTTGGCTTCCCAAGGCCGAGAAAAGGAACGAGACGATGGCCGAAGTTTTCTACGACCGCGATGCCGACCCGGGCATCATCAACGACAAGACCGTCGCCATCATCGGCTTCGGCAGCCAGGGCCACGCCCACGCACTGAACCTGTTCGACTCCGGCGTCCCCGTCATAGTCGGTCTACGCGAGGGCTCGGGCAGTCGGCAACAGGCCGAGGAGGCCGGACTGCGGGTGGAGAGCCCAGCCGTCGCCGCCAGCCAGGCCGACGTCGTCATGCTGCTGGTTCCCGACCACCTGCTCGGAGACCTGTACCGGGACGAGATTGCCGACAACCTCCAACCGGGCGATGCCCTCCTCTTTGCCCACGGCTTCAACATCCATTTCGATGTGGTCGAAGCGCCCGAAGGGGTTGACGTCGTCATGGTGGCGCCCAAGGGGCCCGGCCACCTGGTGCGCCGCACCTACACCGAAGGCAGCGGCGTCCCCTGCCTGCTGGCCGTGCACCAGGATGCTTCCGGGGCCGCATGGGATCTCGGCCTCTCTTACGCCTGGGGCATCGGCGGGGGCCGGGCCGGCGTGCTCAAGACGACCTTCAAGGAGGAGACCGAGACCGATCTCTTCGGTGAGCAAGTCATCCTGTGCGGAGGTGTGGCCGAATTGGTCAAGTCGGCTTTCGGGATCATGGTGGAGGCCGGATATCAGCCGGAATCGGCCTATTTCGAAACGCTGCACGAGCTGAAGCTGATCGTCGACCTCATGTACGAGGGAGGTCTGTCCTGGATGCGCTATTCGATTTCGGACACCGCCGAGTACGGCGACTACACCCGTGGCCCGCGGGTGGTCACCGAGGAGACCAGGCGATCGATGGAGAAGATCCTGGAGGAGATCCAGACCGGTGAGTTCGCCAGGGAGTGGCTGGCAGAGGGTCGCGAAGGCGCTCCCAACTTGCTGAGTCGCCGCAGCGAGGAACAAGATGAGCTAATCGAACAGGTCGGCTCGGACCTTCGCTCGATGATGCCCTTCCTGGTCCCCAAGTCGCCGCCGGTCTAGCCGGCGCAGACGGCTAGGTCTTGATGGACACTGCCTGCGCCCGGCTGACGTCCTCCGGGCTCATCGGCAAGTCAACGATGGAGTTGGTCTCTACGGACAAGTCCGCCGCCATGTAGATCTCCATCGTGAGGCGGGCCAGCCGCGGTTCCACCATGACGGGAGTGTCGAAGGCAACCGCTTCAACGAAATGAAGGGTCTCTGCCTCCATCGGCCCGGCAAAGACGTGGTCGACGGGCTCGCCCGGCATGGTTGAGAGCGGAAATTGAACGCCTTTCTCGACGGTGTTGACGATGATGTCGCGGTGACTGTCATCGATGAAGATGGCCCCGTCGGTGCCGAGCACCTCGATCCAGGTAGTGGATGCGTTCGGATATCCGGGCGGCAGGGACATGCCGGCCCCGATGGTCACGACCACGCCATCATCCATGGTGATCATGATCATCTGCGTGTCCGGCAAACCAACCGACTCGCGTCGAACCCCGAACGCACTCTGCGAATAAACCCGCACCGGCCGGCGCGGCTCCAGGCACCACATGGCGAAGTCGATGTCGTGAGTGGCTTCCATCGCCGCCGGCGACAGCTTGATCCGTTCACCGATCTTGGCCCCGAGCGCCCGGCCGATGTGCCTGCTGACCAGGACAGACACGGCATCTCCCAGCTGGCCCTCTCGCAGCGCCCGCTTGACGCTGGCCTGCTTGGGGTTGAACCGCTGCGAATAAGCAATAGTGAACTTCAGGCCCAGCCGCTCGGCCGTGTCGATCAGGTCATCAGCCTCCTCCAGCGACAGCGCCATCGGTTTCTCCAGCAGGACGTGCTTGCCCGATTCCAGCGAGGCCTTGGCCATCGGGTAGTGCGTCGTCTCGGGCGTGGCGGAAACCATGATTGCGTCAATGGCGGGATTGGCCAGAACCTTCTCCCAATCATCGGTGGTCGACTCCGGGAAGGTGAGCTCGGTCACCTCGGCCAGGCGGATCGGATTGATCTCTGCCAGGTGCAGCTCTCGCACCAGCGGGCTCTTGGCACAGGCCATAGCCCGGATGCCGCCACACCAGCCCGGGCCGATGATCCCAACGTTTATCTGTCTCATACTGTCCTCCAGACGGGTTTCATCCCTGCATCAGGGTTTCGGGTTCGATCGGAAGCTGCACCGGCCGGCCGGTCTTGGCCGAGAGGTCCATAGCCATGGTCAGGAGCAGGTTGGAGTGGCCCTCGGCCGCAGTGGCATGCGGAGTCTCGAATCCTCTCTCCAGCCGGTTGAGCCAGGTGAGGGTTTCCTCGCGCATTGGACCCCAGAGCATGCCGCTCATCAGGTCCCCTGGTGGGTAGCTGCCTATGAAGTCCACATAGCGGGACGCCTCGGGCTCGAACCCGCGGCTGGTGTAGCCGGCCGGCTGAGCGTGCTCGGTTGCCATGATGACGTCGCGGTGGGTGTCTTCGATGTCGATGACGCCCTCTGTCCCGACTATCCCGATCTGCAGGCCGTATACGGCGCCCGGCCATACCGACGGCAGGGCCCAGCTGATGTTCATTGAGAAGAGGGCTCCGTCGTCCATGGTGAACAGCCCCAGGGTGGCGTCCTTGGTGCCCCACTCCCCCAGGACCGTGTCGACCGAGCGGGCATACACCTCGACCGGGGTCTTCCCCTCCATCAGCCACATCGACATGTCGAGGCTGTGAGTGCCCGACACCACCATCGGCGTGAGGTTGTCGCGTCGTTTGGTCTTGGAGAGAGTGGCGTGCACGACCATCCGGTTCATGAGCGCTCGTGTCACGACGGTGGTCACCTCACCGATCTGGCCTTGAAGCAGGCGTTCCTTGACCGCCAGGAACCGGCGCCGGAAGCGGTTGGTGTACCCGACCACTGCATCGACTCCGCTGTCTTCGATCGCCTTCAAGATCCGGGCCGACTCCAGCGGGTCGGTGGCCAGCGGCTTCTCGGTGAAGAGTGGAAATCCGCAAGCGATTGACTGCATCAGAGGGTCGACGTGCTCACCCTCATCGGTCGACACGATTACGGCGGTTACCTCAGGCCGGGCCAGCAGGGCGGCAACATCCGTGGTCACGAAGTCGGCGTCGGTATCGGCGGCCAGTTGCTTGGCCGTCGCTTGGTTGATGTCGCACAGACCGAGCCACGTGACCACAGGCGTCTCTCTCGCCAGAACCGCCCTGATTCGTCCAATCGTCCCGCAGCCGATGACTGCCAGACCTATCCCCGACATTGTCTGCTCCCGCTCGGACGCCTTCTCTTCAACCTCGCCGGTGCCACCAGTTTGTCCTGCGCCGGCGCCATCCTACGAGGCCGACCGGGGCGCTTCGCCCGCATGGGTTCTAGCTCCGGTCTCGTCACAGGGCGGCCTCCAGCAACGTGAGCGTCCCGCCATCACCATCTATCGCTCCCACCAGCCTGGTGCTCTCTGTCAGTTCGGCGAGGGAGATTCCGGCGGCAGCTTCCAGGTCGACTCCGCACAGGGCGGGCACGCCGAGCCAGGCCGCCACTTCAAACAGGTGGGCCCCCGGACTCCCCCCGGTGGTGACCAGACCGGCCGCGTCCCACAGCAGAGGAGCCAGATTGTTGAGGGGATAGACGGAAGCGACTATCTGACGGGGGCGCCCGCGGGCTGCGTCGTCACCGTCTCGCACGAAGTGGATACGACCGGCTCCCCAGCCGCCGGCCGCCGGCGTGCCTGTATGACGTACCCCGAGCGCGGAGACCGCTTCGTAGAGAGCGGGCTCGGATCGCGTGAGGCCGAAGCGCCCCGCAGAGCCCTTCCGGGACGCCTCCTCCTCGGCCAGGCGTACTAGCTCGGCAGGATCCGGGTAGTCGGATTCGGCCGTCTGAGATGGTTGCGGGGGTTGAGTGTGTGACCGGGTGGGCGCCGGCGGCCGCGGCTGAGCTTGCAGCAGCCACGTCTGGCCCTCGCTGTAGGCCCACTCGATGTGATGGCACCCGATCCTGGCCGCAACCTCTCGTGCCAGCCCGGCGACCTCATCCACCACCCCCGGACCGATGGCATCAACCGCCTCGGCGGGTTCGGCGCCTCCCCCCTCGACCACGATCACGTGGCCTCTCTCCCAGCCGGACACGATGGCGACAGGCGGTCCTGCTATGGCCACAATGGTGACCGTGCCGGAGGCCGCCACCGTTGCTACTCCTCCGTACTCGGGGTCGATCTCCCGCTGGACCAGCACTGCCACACCGGAGACAGCAGGGTCGACACCGGTGGCTCGGGCGCGTTCGATCGGATCGGGCGCATACACCGACGCCCAGCATCCGAGTACACCGAGGGCCACCTCGTCGGGGGCCATCCCGGCGTATGAGGCGAGAGCTCCCGCCCACGCTCCATCACCCTCGAAGGGTGCCGATGAGCGCACGACGAGCCGGGATCCGGCGTTGGCGGCGCTCGCCGCCAACACCGAGGTCAGGACCGGATCCAGGGATCCTCCGGTGACGGTGGCACGGGCCCGGCCCGAATTGCTCTCTGCCAGAGCTTGCGCCCCGCCCGCCAGCGCCGGTCGTGAGGCCTCGACTGACAACGCGAAGCCGTCCAGCACCGGCAAGCCGAGCTGTCGGGCCCTGGCCAGTGAGGCGGCCTTGGCACCGACAACGGCCGGGT
>JBPCTX010000384.1:0-2901 GCA_051011455.1 Acidimicrobiia bacterium
GCGTCCTGCACGAACACCGCATCGAACCGACGCCCGAGGCGGACGCTCCTCATGTCACCGACTACGTGCTCGCACTCGGGATTGATGGTGCGGCTCAGATCGAGCATGGCCGAAGACCGGTCGGTGAGGGTGAGGTTGGCATGGCGCTTCATGTGCGAGGCGTTGTTGCCGCCTCCACTCCCCAACTCGAGAAGTGTCTCAATCGGCCGGGTGGCGGCTTCTTGCAGCCTGGCCAGGTAGAAGGCGGCCTCCTCCTCGTAGTCGGCGGGTGCGGTGAGAAGGTGGAACCAATCCGCCAGATCGGTGTAGATGGGCGGAAGGGGCTCAAGATGCCGGCCAATCTCCTCCACGATGTCGTGAACCGAGCGGCCCTCAACGTTGACCACGACCTCGGAGGCCGCCACGAAGTGCTCGCGTCGCTCATCTGCCTGGCCGGCCAGGGCAGTCCTGGCGTCGATGCCCAGATTGCGCCGATGCGCTCCGTCATCCAGCCTGTCGGCCAGGTAGGCCGGGTCGGCATCGAGCCAGACAACGGTGGCGTCTGCCAAGCGGCTCCGGCTGTCGGCATCATCCACCACGCTGGCGGCGGCCGCTATCACCACCTCTCCGGAGCTGAACGCATCGAGCGCCCCGGCCAGTTGGGCCGCCTCGATCCGATGCAGCTCCTCGACTCCCAGACGATCGGCCAGTTCTGCACCGGTGGCCCCGTACTCGGCCTCGATCCCGGCGTCGTTGTCGAGGAACCGGAAGCCGAGACGCTCGGCGAGGGCACGGCCGATGGTGGTCTTGCCCGATCCCATCAAGCCGACGAGGACGATCGCCCCGGACACCTAGCTGAGTACCTGCGTGAGCTGACCGGCCATATGGTCGGGATCCGATATCCCGAGCACCAACCGCTGGTAATCCCAGCCGCTCATGCGCAGGACCAGAACCCGCTCCTGACGGAACAACGCCCAGAAGTCACGGTTAGGGCGGCGGCCATAGGAACCGTGGTGGACCATGCTCGGAACGTAGGTTCCCGGGAGTCGCAGCCATCGACCCGGAAGCTGTTGGATGGCGTCACGATCCTTGGCCTCGACCGAGGTGACCGAAGAGAGTGGGACGGCCAGGCGGCCTTTGAGAGCCAGTAGCCGGTCCCACCCGGTGAGCTCAACCACCAGGAGTTCGTCTTCAACCCGTGCGGAAACCGCCATGGACTGAAGCTACTCGTCTATGTGGCCGGGCGGTTTGCCGAGGCGGGAGTGGAGGGCAACCTGGCGGTCGTCGACGATGCGGCGGGCGATGCTGTCAACCGCGTGGGTGATCCACATGAACGCCTGCGAGCCGGCGCGGTAATCGGCCTCGCCGAACGAGTCGACCCGGCCTTGTTCTTGTAGACGGTTGACTTGCTCGAACTCAGCCTCTGACTCGGGCTTGTAGACCGCAAAGGTCTTGCCGCCGTTGGCCTTGACCACCGAGAACACGGGCACATCGCTGGGGCCATCTGCGATGTAGATCATGTTCTGGAACGGCACCCGCCGATCCTCGTGGGCCACCTTGGCATTGACGTCGACATTGGGGTTCTTGTTGGTGCCCTTGTTGATCTCAAACACTGCCCTGGTCTTGGTTGTGTTGTCGACGCTGTAGATGACGTGTGACAACTCGGCTCCCTCGTCGAAGAGCCGCTTCTGGCTGCGGTCCTCCAAGTATCCGGGCTCGGCGTCCTCCTCGGCGAACTCGCAGGCCCAGATCTGCTCGATGTAAGGAGCGATGGAGCTGCCGAGAATCATCTGCCGCAGCCCGCTGGACACGATGTAGTGCTCAACTTCCACTCCGTGCTCTCCGTACTCGGGCGAGGCTTCGAGGCGCTTGCGGATCTGGTCGAAGAAGTCGGGGAGGCCGGCGTAGAACGTGATGTCGGCGCCCAACTCCCTCAACATCCGGTTGTTGAGACCCTCGAACTTGCCGGCCTTCACGTACGTGAGAATGTGGTGGAGGTAGAGGGTGTCTGGGCCGATCAGGTCCGCTCCCCTCTGCCGGTAGAACTCGGGCAGCGCATCCACCTCGCGCCAGAACTCGATCGGGTCGATACCGAACCGCTGAAAGAGTGGACCCTGCATGTATCCGGGGATCAGGGTGCGATCAAAATCCCAGATGAGGGCAACGGTGCTTTGGGGGAAGAGGGTGCGAGTCATTACCTAGTAAATGTCGGCCGGCGCCCAGCCTATCTGGAGCAGGAGCGCGAAATCCAGAGAAATTTCACCGATAACACGCTCCGTGGTATCGGTGCGCGCGCCAGTGTTGACGGTGAGTGAGCCCGTGGCGCCGATATCGTTGCGGGGGTTGGGAGGCGGCATGGACAAGCAGCAGTTGATAGAGCTCATCCGGGGCGCCTTCGCCGCGACCACCTATCCGGGCGATGGGTTCCTACTCGGCAGCCGGGAAGGCGACGATGCCTTTGAGGCGGTGCAGCCTTTCCGGGGCGTAACCGATTGGTCGTCGGTGGAACCGGCCGTCCTGGATGAGAACTACGACGCCCTCAGCTTCCTGTCCGAGGGCGGCTTCCGGTATTTCCTGCCCGCCTATCTGATTGCCGATATCAACGATCAGCTGGAAACCGCCGACCCGGTGTTTCATCTCACCGGCGGGTTCCACGACGCCGTCGTGCGGATCTCTCACCTGGACGAGCCTTTTGAGAAGCGGATCGGCAAGACGGCCTTCGTGAATCCCCGCCGCTACGGGGCAATCAGGTTCGAGGATTATGCGCGTTACCGCCTATCGGTCTTCACCCGTGAGGAGGCAGCCGGCATCGTTGCCTATCTCGAATACCGCCGGAATCTCCCCGACTCCATCGACCGCGAGGCAATCGATGCAGCGTTGGACGACTTCTGGCGCGGTCGGGTGGAAAGCGGACCGGACGCC